>CAZLIG010000137.1:0-5633 GCA_964559415.1 uncultured Rhodospirillaceae bacterium | reverse complement strand
ACACCGTCCGCCCCGCTAACGCCCACCAGAACCGGAACCTTCAGCTTCGTGATCTTCCCTGCATTGTCGTACTTATCAAGCGTCACATACTTGCCGGGAAAGTAAGGAAACCGCACCTGCGCCATCTCCGGCAGGGATAAAAACGGAGTCACCAGCATCAACCCGCGCACCTTGAACTCCGTCGCCAGTTGCGTCGCCACGCCCGTCCCAAGCGAATGCCCCATCAGCACAATACCGCCCGCCTCTACGCCATCCTCGATCAGCTTTTTCACAAACGCGCGCCCGTCCGCATAAAGCCCCATCTCATCAGGCTTCCCCGGAAGACTGCTATATCCGCGATACTCCGCAATCAAAAACCCGTATCCGGCTTCAATATATGGCCCCGCAATCGGCCAAATATTTTGAAGCGCATCCGCATTGCCATGAAAAAACACCAAAGTGGTGTCCTTCGTCGTCGCCGGAGCATACCAGCCGATAAGCTCAATTCCATCCCCGGTCGTGACTCGCAGTTCCTTAAACGAGGTTCCCGGCGAAACCTCCTCCGGCGTCATATACGTCTGGCTAGGCACATAAATGAAATTCCTCTGAAACACAGCAACCCCGGCAAACACGCCGAGATAAATAAACGTCAAAACAAGCGAGAACTTTCTAAGCTTCTGCATCTTACTCTCCCTGCCAGTCCCCAAGAACCGCCTGCCAACAAGTCAACGCCGCAAGTGCAGCCGTATCCGCCCTCAAAATCCTCGGCCCGAGCCTGACAAAAAACGCATACGGCGCTTTTCTGAGCAGCTCAAACTCCTCCTCCGCAAACCCGCCCTCGGGACCCGTCACCACCGCAGCCTTCGAGAACTTTTTCAGCCCTTCCGAATGCATCGCCTCATGCACGGGCTTAGCCTCCCCAAGTTCCGCGCAAACGATCAGCGCGCGATCCTTCGGAAAAACATCAACAAGATCGGCCAATGAAACCGGATTTCCAACCGCCGGCACATCCAGCCTTTCCGATTGCTCAGCCGCCTCCTTGCAGATGCTCCAAGCCCGATCCCCGTTGACCTCCCGGATTTGCGTCCGCTGCGTCAAAATGGGCTGAATTTCCGAAACCCCCAGCTCCGTAGCCTTTTCAAGCATGGTGTCAAAATGGGCCTTCTTGATAGGCGCGCAACAAAGCCAAAGATCAGCGCCACCTTTTTGGGCTCTCAATTGCTCCAGAACCTGAATCTCGGCCTTATGTTTTGAGGCCCCGCCCACGCTTCCCTTAAATTCCCCATCCCGCCCGTTAAAAAGCCTGATCGTTTCGCCGTTTCCAAGCCTCAAAACATGAAGCAAATAATGAGCCAAATCCCCCTCTGCCTGCACCGCGCCCCCTTGCGCAAGCCGTGCAGAAACAAAAATGCGGTGCGTATGCCGAATGTTCATAATGGTGTCCTGCTCGACGAACGTGAAAAACTAATATGTTTGATGACACAAACACCAACCGTCATCCCCGCGAAGGCGGGGATCCCATTTTCTTGTTTTGTCTTAGTGTCCGAATGGGAACCAATTCTTTCTAGCCCGCCGCCCGAAAAGGCGCAAGAAAAGAGCCGCAAAGCAGGCATCGACAAGCCAAGGCGAATGGGTCTAATAATATGAATTGTATTGATTCTCGCCTCGGATAAGGCCCGACCCATGCTCCTCTCAAAACTGACCAAGCTTCCCTTCACCGGCCCCGATGTCGACGTGAAGGGCGTCACGGAAGATTCGCGCAAAGTTCAACCCGGATTTTTGTTCATCGCCACGCCGGGCCTGAAGCAGGATGGCCGGGAATTCATCGACGACGCGATTAAAAAAGGAGCCGTCGCCATCCTCGTCCCCGAAGGCTCGGACAACGCCGCCGTCACAACCCTAAAAACCGGCGACATCCGCAAGGAAACGGCAGTCTTCGCCGCTTCCTTCTACCCCCGCCAGCCCCAAACGGTCCTCGCGGTCACAGGTACAAGCGGCAAAACCTCGACCGCCCAGTTCGTGCGCGAACTCGCGCAAGCATTGGGGCATAAATCCGCCAGCATCGGCACGCTCGGACTCGTCGATGCAACCGGCACGCACTACGGCTCTCTCACGACTCCCGACGCAATAACAATCCACCATCTTCTCGATGAGTGCGCGGGCAAAGGCATCACGCACGTTGCGATGGAAACCTCCAGCCACGGCATCGAATTCAAGCGCCTCGAAAGCGTGAACTTCAAAGCCGGAGCCTTCACCAACCTCTCTCGCGACCACCTCGACTACCATCAAACGATGGAAGCGTATTTCGAAGCGAAGAATGGCCTGTTCTCAAGGCTTCTCCCCTCCGATGGAGCCGCCGTCATCAACGCCGACATTCCCGAATATGCTCCTCTGGCCCAAGTCGCCAAATCGCGCGGCCTAAGGCTTATCTCCTACGGCAAAAACGCCAAAGACCTCCGCCTTCTGGACTCCCGCATCGACCAAAACGGCCAAGTCCTCTCGCTCGAAATCTTCGGCAAAAAGATGGAAGTCCTCCTCCCTGTCTTAGGAATTTTTCAGGCATGGAACGCCCTCTGCGCCGCAGGTCTCCTCATCGGCAGCGGCAGCGATGCATCTAAAACAATAGAAGCCTTCACAAAAGTCTCCGTCGTCCCTGGCCGCCTCCAATTCATCGGCCTTTCCAAGAAGGGCGGCGAAGTCTACGTCGATTACGCCCACAAACCCGACGCGTTGGAAAACGTCCTCCGCGCCATGCGCCCCCACGTCGCCGCAACCCAAGGCGCGAAACTCGGCGTTATCTTCGGCTGCGGCGGCAACCGCGATAAAGGCAAACGCCCCATCATGGGCGACCTCGCCCAGCGCCTCGCCGATTGGGTTATCGTCACCGACGACAACCCCCGCTATGAAGACGCCGCCACCATCCGAACCGAAATCCTCGCAGGGTGCGCCGATAAATCGAACGTCCATGAAGTCGGCGACCGAGGCGCGGCGATCATCGAAGGCATCAACAAGCTCAATGCAAAAGACGCCCTCATCATCGCTGGCAAAGGCCACGAGCCGGGCCAACTCGTCCGCGACCAAGTCCTCCCCTTCGACGACGCTGAAGAAGCGCGAAAGGCCATTGCCCAATGAGCCACCCCCTCTGGCACGCGGAAGACGTCGTCCGTGCGGTGCGCGGCAGCATCCTGCACGAGCAGTCGTGGACGGCCCGGGGAATCTCCATCGATAGCCGTTCCGTCTGTCCCGGCGACCTGTTTATCGCCATTAAAGGACCCAACAACGACGGCCACGATTACGTTGCCGCCGCCTTCGAAGCCGGAGCCTCCGCCGCCATCGTGTCGCGCCAGCCCGTCAACGCAAACCCCGGCGTCGCGCTGATCTTCGTCTCCGATACGTTTCAGGCCCTAAACGATCTCGCCGCCGCCGCCCGCGCCCGTACGCGAGCAAAAGTCATCGCCATCACAGGCTCCGTCGGCAAAACCACCACAAAGGATATGCTGCGCGTCTGCCTCTCCGCCGTCGGCAAAACCTACGCCAGCCCGCTGAGCTACAACAACCAGTTTGGCGTGCCGTTGTCTCTGGCCAATCTCCCGCCCGATGCCAACTTCGGCATTCTCGAATTGGGCATGAACCACCCGGCAGAATTGGCGCGCCTCTCCTGCCTCGCAGTTCCCGACATCGCCGTCATCACTGCCATCGACCCGGTACACACGGCCAACTTCGCCTCGCTCGATGCAATAGCCGACGCCAAAGCCGAAATCTTCGATGGTCTAAAAAAAGGCGGCATCGTCATTCTGAACCGAGACATCCCCCATTACGCGCGCCTCGCCTCCGCCGCAAAAGCCAAAGGCTTCAAAAAAGTGGCCACCTTCTCCGAAGGCAACAAAGCCGACGCCACACTGCGCAAATGCGCGCTTACAGAGGAAAACAGCTTCATAAACGCCATTATCGCAGGTCGCCAGATATCCTACGCAATCCGGTCCCCCGGCAAGCATCTGGTCAAAAATTCCCTTGCCGCCTTGCTCGCTGCCTATGCAGTCTCCGGCAAGCTTGAAGAATGCGCCGCCGCCTTATCGCATTACGAGCCGATGCCGGGCAGGGGCCTCGCCGAAATTCTCGACCTTCCTGACGGCCCCCTCATGCTGATCGACGAAGCCTCCAACACAAGCCCCGCTTCCGTCAAAGCGGTCGCCCAAGCCTTGGGCCAGCGTATCCCATCAAGTGGAGGCCGCCGCATTCTCATAGTAGGCGAAATCCCCGAACTCGGCCTGATGTCTCCCGACCTGCACTTGGAACTCGTCCCCGATATTGTTGCCGCAAACATAGACCTCGTATTCTGCTGTGGCGACACAACGCGCTATTTATATGACGCCCTGCCACCCGACCTTCACGGCGGCTACGACCCCGAAAGCGCGCAACTCGCAGCGCTTATAACACAATCAGTCGGTGCGAACGATATCGTCACCGTCAAAGGCGCGCGGCCAACAATGCAGAGCATCCTCGATGCCCTCAAATCGCTTGCCGCCGATCCCTCTCAAAAAACAGCCAACGCTTAAGGATACAAATGCTCTACCACCTTCTGGCCCCCTACGCCCGAGACTTCATCTTCTTCAACCTGTTCCGCTACCTCACGTTCCGCACCGGCGGCGCAATGGCAACGTCGCTGATCATCTGCTTCCTCATAGGCCCCGCCATCATCCGTTGGCTAAAGGCAAAGCAGGGCGAAGGCCAACCGATCCGCAACGACGGCCCCGAAACGCACCTCAAGAAAAAAGGCACCCCCACAATGGGCGGCCTGATGATCTTGGTATCTGTCGGAATCAGCACCGTATTGTGGATGGACCTGTCAAACCTCTACACATGGGCGGTCCTCTTCGTCACCATCGGCTTCGGCTTGGTAGGCTTCTTCGACGACTACAACAAGCTCACCAAACGCTCGACCGACGGCATCCCCGGCAAAGTCCGCCTAGCCATTCAGATCGTCATTTCTGCAATCGCCGTAATGGCTATCGGCACAGCAGTAGCCTCTGCCGACGCCAACACCTTGGCCATCCCGTTCGTAAAAGATTACATGGTTCCGCTCGGGATGTTTTTCATTCCCTTCGCCGTATTCGTAATCGTCGGCGCAGGCAACGCCGTGAATCTGACGGACGGCCTCGACGGCTTAGCCACAGTCCCCGTCATCATCGTGTCCCTGTGCTTCATCATCATTTCTTATCTCGCCGGAAACTACGTCTTCGCCAACTACCTCCAAATCCACCACGTCCCCGGCGCTGGCGAACTCGCTGTCTTCTGCGGCGCTATGGTTGGCGCGTGCCTCGGCTTCCTATGGTTCAACGCGCCCCCGGCTCAAGTCTTCATGGGCGATACCGGCTCACTCGCCTTGGGCAGCGCGCTCGGCACCGTCTCCGTGATCGTCAAACACGAACTGGTCCTCGCCATCATCGGAGGTCTTTTTGTTGCCGAAACCCTGTCGGTAATCATCCAAGTCGCCTCGTATAAGCTCACCGGCAAGCGTGTCTTCCGAATGGCCCCCATCCACCACCATTTCGAAAAACTAGGCTGGTCCGAACCCACAGTCGTAATCCGCTTCTGGATCATCGCCTGCATCCTAGGCCTAATCGGCCTCTCAACCCTAAAACTCCGATGAACCT
>CAZLIG010000136.1:3572-5692 GCA_964559415.1 uncultured Rhodospirillaceae bacterium | reverse complement strand
CCAACGCTTCCAGCCGCTGCAGGAACGCTGCAGGCGACACGTTTTGACGCAGGTTCCGGAATTGCGCCGGTTGAGGCTTTCGTCTCTTGATCCTGCGGCTCTCGATGAGGATTTGTGGGAGGCCCTAAGCGAAGAGCCGCGTTTGATGCCGCATATTCATCTGAGCCTTCAGGCGGGGGATAACATGATTCTCAAGCGCATGAAGCGTCGCCATCTTCGGGATGATATTTTCCGGCTTGTCGAGCGGGCGCGCGGAATTCGGCCCGATGTCGTTTTTGGCGCGGATATCATCGCGGGGTTTCCGACCGAGACGGAAGAGATGTTCGTGAATACCTATAACCTCGTTAACCAATGCGGGTTGACTTGGCTTCATGTGTTTCCTTATTCGGCGCGGAAAGGCACTCCGGCTTCGAAGATGCCGCAGGTTCATGGAAACTTGAGAAAAGAGCGTGCCGAGCGGCTTCGCGGCTTGGGCGACAAGTTGGCGGCGGATTATCTAAAATCGCTGGTCGGCTCGACAATTGACGCATTGGTTGAAAAAAACAGCATCGGTTGTACACCTCAATTTGCTAAGCTAAAACTGCTTGGGTCCGCTCCGGTGGGCAAGATCGTTGACGTAAAGTGCATAAATTTTGAAAATGACTCCGTTATTGCGGAAGTGATGGAAAAAGCATGAGTGAACAAGAAAAATCGGGTTGGTTATCGCGGCTGAAATCGGGCCTGCAGCGCAGTTCCGTGAAATTCACGGAAGGCATTTCGAGCGTTTTCACAAAGAAGAAGCTGGACGAGGAAGTTCTTCAGGAACTGGAAGAGATGTTGATTTCCGCCGATCTCGGCCCGGCTACGGCGGCGCGGTTGGTTCAGGAGTTCGGCGAGAACCGCTTCGGCAAGGACGTGAGCAACGAGGAAGTGAAACAGGCTCTTGCCGCGCAGATTGCCACCATTCTTGAGCCGGTTGCCAAGCCTTTGGAAGTCGATTTTAAGCGCAAGCCGTTTGTCATTCTTGTTGTGGGCGTCAATGGGACGGGCAAGACCACGACGATCGGCAAATTTGCTCAGAGCTATGTCGATCACGGGTTGAAAGTGACGTTGGCGGCGGGCGATACGTTCCGGGCCGCTGCCATGAGCCAGCTCAAAATCTGGGGCGGACGGGTGGGCGCTGAAGTCGTTGGCGGGGAGCACGGCAGCGATTCAGCCGCTCTCGCTTATCGTTCGTTCGAGCAGGCGCGGGCTAATGGAAGCGACATTCTGATGATCGATACTGCCGGGCGCCTTCATAACAAGAACGATCTTATGCAGGAGTTGGCGAAGGTCGTGCGGGTTATCAAGCGCCTCGATCCGGATGCGCCTCATGCCACTATCCTGACGCTCGATGCTACCACGGGGCAGAACGCCCATGCTCAGGTCGAGGCTTTCAGGGATATGGTTCATGTTACGGGGTTGGTGGTTACCAAGCTTGATGGGTCGGCAAAGGGCGGGGTGATTGTCGCTTTGGCAGACCGGTTCAAGCTTCCCATTTATGCCATCGGCGTGGGTGAGCAGGCGGAGGATTTGCAGCCGTTTATGGCCGGGGATTTTGCGAAGGCTTTAGTCGGCGCTTGAGGTCGGGCTGCGGACGACCGTTTCGCCTACAATTTTCCATACGGGCGGTTCGGCGCGGAAAATGGCCGTAATCGTTTCGGTCCATGCCTCCGGGTCGGGGCAATCGTCGGGCGTCGTGCATTCGGCGGACTCGGAATAGCCAAATGTTTGTGCAAGCGTTTCTGTCGTTCCGCTCATCGAGTAGGAGGGGAGATTGAAGACTGCGTGGTCTCCTTTGGACGTTGCCGATAGGCTCGTGTAGACGCCGTGAAGCGTGCAGCCTCTTAAGCTCACGGTTTTTGGGTGGTTTGCAACGAAGGCTTTCCATTCTTCTCTTGACTGGAAGGGCACGAAAAAGGACGAGGTTGAGTGGTTGTCCACGAAATAGCACTGGTCGAAGGCGTGAATGGGGACTTGGGCGATTCCGGGATCGGAGCGGACGCCGAATATTTGCGTGTCGAAATAGGCTTTGTGTCTTGCTCCGGTGTTCAGGTTAAGGGTGTCAAAGCTGTTGCCGCGCCATATCGGGAATGGGCAGG
>CAZLIG010000136.1:0-3562 GCA_964559415.1 uncultured Rhodospirillaceae bacterium | reverse complement strand
GGTTCAGCGGTGCGGCGTCGCTTTCGATATCGGCGGAGAAGCCGAGGCCCTCGCCTTGGAGGCGGCAGATGCGTTGCTCGGCTTGGGCTGAGGGCGAATTGCTGAATGCCTCTGTCTTCTCTTTCTGTGCTTCCGAGGGTTTTTCCTCTTTTTCGTCTATTCGAACGGTGATCGATGCTGACAGCTCGCGATGCTTTGCGGTTATGGTCGTTTCGCCGAAGTTGTTGGCGGCGAGGATGCCGCCGGGAAGCACATCCGTGATGTTGGGATGCTCTGAGGAAAAACTTGTATACGATGATTTTGAAATGTCGGCCTGCTCTCCGTTTGGATAGGAGCCGATGAGATGCACGGTTCCTTGTGCGTTGGGGGCCGGGAGAGTCAGCGCTTCGGGGGCGAGTTGGATCGAGAGGGGGCTTTCATCGCGCTCCACGTCGATTGTTAGCTTTGCGCTGCTTTCTTCTTCGGCGTCAGTTTTTATCAGATAGGGACCGGAGGGGACGCCTCGGGGGATCATCAGAATGTAGGTGCCCGGTAAAGAGTCGGGGACGATCAGGAGGACATCGGGCGGGTCTATCGATAGCGTGGTTCCCGGTTTTGCTCCCTCGACGGAAATGCCGATGTTTTGTCCCGGTGCGACGATTGATTTGTCCGAGGGGGATGTAATCTGAAGTTCTTGAGCTTGGCTGGGGACGGACAGAGGCAAGTACATTCCTGCAAGAGCAACCAAAAGACCAGAGGCTCTTGCAAGCGCTAGCATTATTTCGTGTCCTCTAAAGATCGAATGTTCCTTCCGTATCCGTCAGAGAGTTTAAGCAAATGTTAAGGGCATCGGTCGTATTGCGCAGTGGGCGCAGTCGCGCTTTCAACCATCGAAAATTTTATTCATGGAGACGCCATGTTAGTTTGTCGCACCCTTTATCCGATCCTTGGACTCATTGTTGTTTTAGGCCTTGCGTCTCCGGCTTATGCGGACCCTAAAGAACTGAGCGAGATTAAAGTCAAGATGCACGAGAAAGGGGCGAAGTGGGAAGCGCAGGAGACTGCGGTTTCTCTTTTGCCGAAAGAAGAACGATTAAAGCGGCTTGGCCTTAACAAGCACGCGCTTTCGGTGGAGGCTCCGAAAACTTTGTCGGCTGTGCCGAGCACGGGGACGTTGCCGGCAACCTTGGATTATCGTGCTACCTACGTGACACCGGTAAAGAATCAGGGAAGCTGCGGCAGTTGTTGGGCTTTTGCTACGACCGCCGCGTTGGAGTCTCAGGTTTTGATGACGGGCGGAACCGTCAAGGATGACTCGGAGCAGACGATGGTGTCTTGCGGCGGGGCTGGGAGTTGCAGCGGCGGGTATATTGACAAAGCTTCATCTTATAATCAGAGCACCGGGCTGCCGGTAGAGACTTGCTATCCGTATACCGCGACGAACGGGACGTGTGCGAGCGCTTGCGCAAACTGGCAAGCCGGTTCAGACAAGATTAGCAATTGGCAGTGGGTTACGACATCGAGCGCCAATGTCGATGCGATCAAGAATGCTTTGGCCAATTACGGACCGCTGGTCACGACGATGGATGTTTATGCCGACTTCTTTTATTACAAGGGCGGCGTTTATTCCTACACCTCGGGTGCGTACCAGGGCGGGCACGCTATTGAGCTTGTTGGGTATGACGATGCTGCGGGCGCTTTTATTGCCAAGAACAGCTGGGGCACAGGGTGGGGCGAGGCGGGCTTTTTCCGCATTGCTTATAATCAGGCTTTGAATTCGGTTTCGTTTGGAGCGTGGACTATTGCCTATAATACCGGCAGCGTTCCGACGTGCAGCTACTCTTTGTCTCCGGCCAGTGTTTCGGTTGCTGCGACGGGAGGTGCGGGAGCGGTTCAGGTGACGACGCAGGATGCTTGTGCGGTTACTTCTTTGAGCAACGATGCGTGGATTACCGTTTCGGGGGGCGCGAGCTTCTCCGGCAGCGGGGCGGTTTCCTATTCGGTTGAGGCTAATGGCGCAGCAAGCAGCCGCACGGGGACAATCACCATCGGCGGCAAGAACTTTACGGTGACACAGGCTTCGCCGGTTTCCATTATGCCGACAAGTGTTTCGGCGCCAGCTTCGGGCGGCACGGGGAGCGTTCAGGTTACGGCTCCGGATGGGGTGGCGTGGACGGCTTCAAGCAGCGTGTCGTGGATTGCTGTTTCAGCGGGGGCGTCGGGTAGCGGGAATGGAACTGTCGGCTATACCGTTGCGGCCAATAAGTTGAAGAAGGCGAGGACCGGGACGCTGACGATTGGGGGGCAGAAGGTTACGGTTACTCAGGCGAAGTATACGCGGTGAGACTGACGTCACCTTCGCTCTTATCGCGGTTTTAGGAAGTGAAAAACAACTGGGTCCCCGTCGTCGCTGCGCGGCGCCGAGGATGACGGAGAGGGGGGCGGAGGAGAAATATAGTCAGATATGAGGGATGCGACGCGCTAGGGCAGCAGTAATCCTTTTGCGCAAGTTTCCGGTCCTCTGGGGCTGGATTAGGGAAAGGAACTCCGGCGGTGCGTTTGCACTGGCGGCGGCTTTGGCAAACGCGGCGGAGTCCGAATAGAGGGTTACAATTGGATTGCCAACGTGGGTAAAGCGCGTTCCATCTGTATTGTATTTTTTTTCGATTGGAAGATAGCCTTTGACGGGGGCTGCCGACGCAGGCCATGCGCCGAGTATCTTGCTTGAGGATCGTTGTAGAAGGACGACGTGAAGATTTTTTCCGCTTTGGAGAGATGCGCTTTCTCTGATGTGGGCGAAGTAGCCTTTGGAATTTCTTTCGCAAAGCCAGATCGTATTTTCTTTGTCTTTGTCGGAAAGATTGTATTGTTCATTTAACATCTGGTTTGCCGATGGAGGGACATAAAGGCACATTCGCCCTGGAAGTGTTTCGCCCTTGTCGGTTCCGTCAGACACCTTAAAACGCGTTGTCTCACCGCTGCACGGATCGATGAAGTAAAGACTTCCCTGCGAGGTCTGAAATCCGCAATAGGTCATGAGCGAAAATCCATTAAAAATTAACGTCGATATGAGATATTCTTACCATAATACCTTGAATAAAAGGTTGTCGACGCTAAACGATTGATTGATACGGGCGATTAAGGGCAAAGCAAGTATTGCGGACGGGCTAAATACCTGATAACAAAGCTCCCTTCCAAGGAAGACCTCGTAGCTCAGCTGGTAGAGCATCTGACTTTTAATCAGGGGGTCACGGGTTCAAATCCCGTCGAGGTCACCACTGGAACAATAGGTTAGCTGAAGTACAAATTTTCAAAATCAATTCTAGGAAACACCTAGGAAACACGCCAAAGGCAAGAACCTGCCATCTCAGGCGGCACTGTGTGGCCACGAGTCAGGCGGGTCTTCTGTGTTTATGGGCCTATTGGTTTCCGGAAGGATGAGAACTCTCTATTGTTCTTACGGACCAATATCTTTTTTGTGCCAGGGGATGAGCTAGCTTTCGGACAGAGCACCTGAGCTGTTGCCTCGCATACAAATTTCTCAAAATCTTCACGTACGAGTTGAAAGAATGCCGGAGGAAGC
>CAZLIG010000135.1:0-5892 GCA_964559415.1 uncultured Rhodospirillaceae bacterium | reverse complement strand
AAAGTGTAAACCATGTCTCCGGAACGTTCTGTAAGCTATGTCTCGGGTCGTTCAAAAAAAATATTTCACGAAATTCCGACGCCGCAGTCCGGTTACAAATTGATTGTTCTTCATTTCAATCGCTTCCGTATTATAGAGCGATTCTCCGTTCTCATTACTCGCCAATCATTTCGGAACAAATTCTGAACAGAGATCACAAATTCTCTACCGCAACCGGACTAAACGAGAGAAGCACGGTTGCATAGTCGTCAATGGGTTAGCAGATTTGTTCGCTACGGGTGTCATCCGGTAGAGCGGATGTTCGTTACAAAAAAATAGAACAGATTGCGCGTATTGCAAAAAAGGCACAAACTCTGGGCGTGCCTCGTTTATATGCGTAGCGATCCGGGGTCATACTGCGGAGAGAACCTGATGTCAGAAGGTGATATCGTTGATTACATTATGCCTAGCGGCTATCGAGACAAAGACTTCTGGCAAAAGAATTGGCCAATAATTAATGTCCTTAAGAGCATCGAGGGCATCTTTTTAGTCAGCCTACAGAAATTCCGGAAATCTCGTTCTAGAAATGATGGGTTGATTCTCTTACTAACGGCATCTTTAGCATGGCAAGAAATACGTCAATTGGCGAATATTAGGGGACCAGACGACAAGCACATGAAAGATATTATGGGGGATGAGGCCGCATCTTTCCCTGGTGTTTTTGACGTTCTTAATAATATTAACTGGCTTTACGATACTCATTCAAAATTCCGCCATCCATCAGTCGAAAACATTTCTGACCTAAAATTTATTTTTTCTCCAGAATGGCCTTTGTTGGAAACAGGCAAGATTCTTAAAGCGGCGGACAGTATTTTTAAAATCTTTTCAGAATTTTGCTCCGCGTTTAGCGAAAAAGACGGGTTTGAAGAAGATATAGGTGAAAAACGGAAGCTGGCACAATACGCCCGATCATCTAAGGAAACATCATGTCGATAATCAAAGCCGACACGCCGTTAAAAAGAATTGGCATTCTTATGATGTTCTTGCCTGTTATATTTCTACTTGTTTCCGCACTTTTTTGGAATATTTCAAAAAAGCCCACAAGTATGTCGTTTTCGACGGGAACCGAAGAATTACCTGCCTGAAACTCCTGTCTGATCCCAAGAGAGCCACCACCACTGAGTTTCAAAATTTTTTCAAAACAGAAAGAGATAAGTGGCAGGGGGCTTCCCTGAAGAAGTGATTTGCCAAGTTGAAACCGAGAAAGACGATATAGATGAAATTCTTTACCGAAGACATACGGGAGCGCAGTCAGGTGTTGGGCAAAGCCAATGGGATGATGTCGCTAAATCAAATTTTGTTAATCGCACGGGTCAAGAGCTGAAGAAATTCGATCGACAAGAACCCATCATTTCCGCAAACACAATGAACAATTATGTCCATTCTCCGCGATTTTCTCCATCGCCACATCACCTCACCGCAACATGGGATGTCCTTGCAGAGTTTATAGTGATTAGCCTGAATGCCGTATAGGGTGATGCACGGCTTTAGGCGTCTACCATATCTCAACTTCAGTAATCATCCACCGCCTCTTGTCCAGCATTTATGCGGTACTTAACAGTATGGCCTGTAAAGGCAAGCTACTTCACCTTCCAGGAACCGTCGGGGGATTGGTAGCGGGTGCCGGGGGGGAGGTTGTTGATTATTTGTTGGGCGGCTAGTTTGCCGACTACGTCGGGGGGCTGGCCGTTTTGTTTGGAGATGCGGGCGTATTCTTGCTGGCGCTTGGCGTTGACGCTGGCGACCAGATTGTTCACATCCGGAGCCGATTTGAGGGCGGCGGCGAAGCCGTCGAGCTTTTCGCCGACGACGCCTTGACGGCGTGCGTCGTGGAGGTCGAGCGCATAGGCCGGGAATGCCGCGAGGAGTGCGGTTAGGCCAAGAAGCGATATGAAGCGTAGTTTCATCTGATTCTCCCGTTAAAACACGTCCGGATTTTTGGCGATTGCCTGTTGGACATCCCTTTGGATCTCGACCTTGACGTGCTGCTCGATGTTGACGTTAAGGTTGATTTCGATGGGTTTATCCGGCGCTTGCACCTGGACGGTCGGCGTGCATGAAATCAGTAACAGCACCGCCGGAATGATGATTTTAATTCTTCGCATCATTGCCTTGCTCCAAGAATTTTCTGGGGTCGGTTAGCCACATTAGGTTTTGCTGGACGAAACCTAGCACGTCTCCCCCCAAGTTCACACTTAATTTAACCGGTCGGCCTGCTTGCGCATTGGGGTTTCGGCCTTCGAGATTCATGCGCATCGAAAGGCGGTTTTCCTTGTCGCTTTCGATATGAATGGAAAGATTTGAGTAGTGGAATTCGGTCAGGACTTCGCGCACGAGGGCGACTTGGGGATTGTCGCCGGGGATGGCGTCGGGCGCCATGTTGATGACGCCGGGGCCGTCACTGGTCAGCACTCCCTGTCCGCGAACAACAAAGCTGCCGTCCTTTTTCCATGCGACAGGCAAGACGCCCGATAAGCCGCCTGTGGCCGATGCTTTCTTTCCCGTGAGTTGCTGGAGGAGAGCATCGGTGGAGACGTGGCGGACTTCGAGATCGAAGGGTATTTCGGCTTCGCTTTTTAGAGGGAGGCTGACGTTACGGGTTGAGAGGATGCCGTTGTTCCACGGCATTTCAGCTTCGGTAATCTCTACTTTCGATTTTTCGGAAGCGCTGAGGAAATAGTCCGCCTGAAAGCCGATTTTATATGATTTGTCGTCACTCACGATTTTGCCTTCGACTTCAACGCGGTCGGCTGAGGCTTTGAGGCGGCCATTCGCCGTAAGCTGAGGAATGGGGGTTGGGGTGCCAGCAACTTTTATGCCGGTGATTTGCCACGGGCCGGTCCAGACGCCGTCCTCCAAAAGAGCCTTTGCGGTGGCGTTTCCGGCATTAATGGTTATGTCCTTGGCTCTGAAGTCTAGGCCCTGCCCTTCGTATGACACCGATGGGGCTGGGGTCTTGCTCCATTCGATATTCAGAGGAAGGTTCATCTGCCATCCGTCGGTCCGGATGCGCATTGAGCTGTTTTGGATTTTCGCGGACCCCAGAGGAATTGAGGAGATGTCGTCCCGGTCCACGGGTATCGCCAAAGGACCCTTAGACGACGGCTTAAGCCCGCCTATGCCCCAGACGCCTTCCGTGCGCAGAACTTGAAGCATCAGGCCTTCCAAGGTCAGGGACTGCACGTTGCCGGATAACAGTTCCCCAAGGGAATAGTCGAGGGTTACGTTGTTCAAGACCAGGGGCGGGTTTTTGCCAACCGACAGGTTTTCAAGGGTGATGCTCTTGGGGTCGACACGGGAGACCGTCAGCTCAACATTTTGCAGCCCCTGCGCTTCGAGCCTTCGTTTGAGTTCGGCACCGATCCACTGTTTCCATGGAGAAAAAACGACCACGAGGCTGACAATGCCTATCAGCGCAAGGGGGATCAGGACCCAAAAGCGTTTGTGCGGTTTGCGTGTCATTTTAACCAGCCCATGTTCGTTATCTCGCAGAGAATAGTGACTAAAGAGAGGCTTAAAAATGGCAGAGTTCCCTTAAGCGAAATTATCCTTCTTGACGGTCGGAGGCAATTGGCTAGTTTGCCAAGGAACTCTCAGAGAAAGGCTTCTGTTCATGTCCGTTGATATCCCGTGTTGGCTCGGTGTGCTTCTCATCGGCACGTTTGTCCTCGCCTATCTGTTGGTCTTCGCCGAAGAGCATCTGCATCTGCGCAAATCGAAGCCGATGATGGTCGCCGGAGGACTGATGTGGGTTCTCGTTGCCGTCGGTTATCAACTTTCCGGGCACGGCACGGAAGTCGGCGAGAAGCTTGAACACGTGCTTGTCGAATATACCGAGCTGTTTTTGTTCCTTTTGGCAGCCACCAGCTTTATCGCCGCGATGGTGGAGCGCAACGTTTTTGAGGCTTTGCGCTGCAAGCTCACAGCCTCGGGGCTGTCGGTGCGCGCTTTGTTCTGGATTACGGGGGCTAGCGCCTTTTCTCTTGTGTTCATTGACAATATGACGCGGTCGCTGTTGATGGGAACGGTGGTTCTTGCGACGCTTCCGAGGGAAAAGAAGATTCTTACCGCAGCGCTCGTGAACGTTGTCATTGCGGCCAATGCGGGCGGCGCTTTTTCGCCTTTTGGCGATATTACGACGCTGATGATTTGGCAGAAGGGGATGGTGCCTTTTGCGAAGTTCTTTGCGCTTTTCATTCCGTCGCTGGTCAACTGGCTGGTGCCGGCCATTATTATGTCATTCTCACTTCCGAAGCAGAAGGCGGGTGCGGCTAGCGGTAAGGTCGCGGTCAAGAAGGGCGGTTATGCTATTGTGCTTCTTTTTATTACCACGATTGCGGTTACCATTTTGCTGGACCATTTCCTGAATTTGCCGACGTTTCTCGGCATGATGATGGGACTCGGGTGCCTAAACTTTTACGGCTACTTTCTTCACAGGTCCGAGACAAAACTATTCGCGGGGAACGGCGATGCGTGCCAGCCGTTTAACATCTTCAATATTTTTGAGAAGACCGAGTGGGACACCTTTTTGTTTTTCTACGGCATCATGCTTTGCGTTGGCGCGCTTGGGGCGGTGGGGTATTTAGCTGATGCGTCCACGTTCCTTTACACTGATCTTGGGGCAACGAAGGCCAACGTGGCCATTGGCGTGCTCTCGTCAATCGTGGACAACATTCCACTGGTTTACGCAGTGCTCACGATGAACCCGCCCATGGATCAGGGGCAGTGGCTTTTGGTGACGCTGACGGCGGGGGTTGGTGGATCGATTCTTTCCATAGGCTCCGCAGCCGGAGTGGCGCTCATGGGAATCGGAAAACAGTATTATACATTTGGTTCCCACCTTAAATGGTCATGGGCCATTGTTTTAGGGTACGCTGCAAGCGTTGCGGCGCATCTCTACGTGAACCAAAGCTTGTTCGTAAAATAACCAAAACGGCATAGCTATTTTACGGGGCGTTTATCGAAAATCGGGCTTTATCCCCGGAGTCCCCGCATGAAAGCCCTGTGCTGGCATGGCAAGCATGATGTGCGTTGCGAGACCGTGCCCGACCCCAAGATCGAGGAGCCGCGCGATGCGATCATCGAAGTGACTGCGTGCGCCATCTGCGGATCGGACCTTCACGTTTACGACGATCTTATTCCTGAGATGAAAGCAGGGGACGTGCTTGGCCATGAGTCCATGGGACGCGTGGTTGAGATTGGAAGCGGGATTAAAAACCTGAAGGTTGGCGACAGGGTTGTGGTGCCTTTTACGATCTCGTGCGGGGAATGCTTTTTTTGCACCAAGGGGTATTTCTCGGCTTGCGAAAGATCGAACCCGGATTGGGAAAAAGCATCAAGGCTTTGGGGGCACGCTCCTGCGGGTTTTTTCGGATACTCCCATTTGCTGGGGGGCTATGCGGGGGGACAGGCGGAATATTTGCGCGTTCCCTTTGCCGATGTCGGGCCGATTAAGGTGCCGGAACAGCTTTCTGACGAGCAAGTTCTTTTCCTTTCGGACATTTTTCCTACCGGCTATATGGCGGCGGAATTTTGCGAGATTCAGCCCGGACACACGATAGCGATCTGGGGGTGCGGGCCTGTGGGGCAGTTTGCCATTCGGAGCGCGTTTCTCCTTGGGGCGGAACGCGTGATTGCCATCGACAACGTGAAAGAGAGGCTTGCCCTTGCCCGGCAATCGGGAGCGGACACGCTCAACTTCATGGAAGAGGATATCTATGATGCTCTTCAGGAGATGACGAAGGGACGCGGACCCGATGCCTGCATCGACGCGGTGGGGACGGAACCTGAGACAATGGCGAGCCTCGACTCCGTGATCGACCGCATTAAGGTCGCAACCTTTATGGGAACCGA
>CAZLIG010000134.1:2093-5910 GCA_964559415.1 uncultured Rhodospirillaceae bacterium | reverse complement strand
CCGACAAGCTCGGCGTGGGGCCGGAGCATCCTTGCCGCCAAGGCGTGAAAAGTACCGAGATGCCAGCCCTCAACGGAACGGCCCAACATTGCTCCCACGCGTGAACGAACCTCGCCCGCCGCCTTGTTTGTGAAAGTCACCGCGAGGACTTGCGCAGGAAGAGCCTTGCCTGTCGCGAGCAAGTGGACAAGCCGGGTGGTAAGCACGCGCGTTTTGCCCGTTCCTGCCCCCGCCAAGACAAGCACAGGCCCCTCAAGGGCTTCGACCGCTGCGCGCTGGGCAGGGTTCAAGCCTTGCAGATAGGGCGGATCCGCCGAAAATAAAACGCCGGTCTGGTTCATTATTTGGTCGCGCAGACGACCTTGTTGCGGCCCGTCTGCTTGGCTTCGTACATGGCACCGTCGGCTCGGGAGATGAGAGCGTCGCCATCCTCTCCCGAACGGTACTCGGCAGCGCCGATTGAAATGGTTACTATGCCGAGAGTTTCGTTTGTGCCTCTCTTGGTCACCCTCTTGGTCGCAAGGCTATTGCGAAGATGGTTCGCGACCACCTCAGCATCCTTAAGCCGCGTTTCCGGCAAAATAATAACAAATTCTTCGCCGCCGTATCTTGCGATAACATCGCGGCCTTTAAGGTTTTCAACCAAGGTGCGGGCGACGAGGCGCAAGACCTGATCGCCGACCAAATGACCGTGCAAATCGTTGAATTTTTTGAAGTGATCGATATCGACCATTAACAGAACCAAAGGTTGGCTCAGGTCGCGCGCTTCGGAAATCGTTCGCACAATCTCGCGGTCGAAGAATTTCCGGTTGCCGATCTCCGTCAAGGCATCGATTTGGGCCTCGTGGTGGACGCGATCAAAGTCGTCGCGGACGGCAACAAGCTGGGCCGAGGTTTCTTCAAGGTCTTTTTGAAGCTTTTCGTTTTGCGCCACGACCTTTTGGGTATCGTCGGTAATTTTCTTTACGGCCTCGCGCAGAGTATCGATGGAGTGAGCGCTTTGCAGTTTGCCGGTGAACATACTCAAGTTTTCGCCGAATTGTCCCGTTTCCTTCGCCGATGCCTCAATAAGGCCGAGAACCTTTTTCACTTCGCTCTCGATGGCTCTATCCGCTTCCTTCAACGTTTCCCGCTGGTCATCCGAAACGAGGAATGTGTAATAAAGCTCGTCGATATACTGTTGCGTCACGCGCCCGAGAGAAGACATTTTCCCATACGCCGCCACAAGCTTTGGGTCCTTGCCCGAGGCGACTTCATAGTAAACAGCGTAGTTGTGCGGCGTGGGAGCTATGCTATCACGCAACAGGTTTTCAAGCGCCTGCTTCGACCAAACGGCCGCTTTAAAACTCTCAGCGCCAACAACCAACTAAATCTCCCATTCCGGTAACGTGTCTTCGGGGTTTTTCCCGAATCACCAACTGTATATTGCACACAATCATTAAAAAACAACTACGCCAAGGTATTCCATTCGGCTTCGTCAAGAATCCGAACCCCGAGCGCACGAGCCTTGTCGGCTTTACTGCCGGCGTCTTCACCAACGACCACAAAATCGGTTTTGGAAGAAACAGAGTCCGAAACCTTGGCGCCAAGGCTTTCCGCCTTCGCTTTAGCCTCTTCGCGGCTCATCGTAGACAGTGTTCCCGTAAAAACAACCCTCTTTCCGGAAAAAACAGAACCACCGCGCTCAACCCGCTTCTTAAAACTCTGCACAGTCAACAGGTTGAGCAAATCACCCACAACCTCGCGGTTGTGAGGCTCTTCAAAGAAGTCCACGATATCCTGCGCCACAAGCTCCCCGATGCCCTCCACGGAGGTCAGGCTGTGCCACTCCTTCGAGTCTCTTTGCGCGGCCCCGCGCATCTCACGGTAAAAGGTTTCAATACTTTCATAATGCTCGGCAAGAGCCTTGGCGGTCGCCTCGCCTACCTGACGAATGCCAAGAGCATAGATAAAGCGGTCTAGCGGGATTGTGCGGCGCGACTCGATGGCCTTTAAAAGCTTGTCGACCGACTTCTCCCCCCAACCTTCACGCACGATCAGGGCCTCGCGGTGTTTTTCGAGGCGGAAAATATCGGCGGGAGAATGGATCAGCTTGTCTTCCCATAGCTCGCGAACGCGCTCATCGCCGAGGCCTTCGATATTAAAAGCCAGGCGGCTCGTGAAATGGCGCAAGCGCTCCACCGCCTGCGCCGGGCAAATCAGGCCTCCCGTACAGCGGCGCACAGCCATGCCGTCTTCTCGCACAGCCGCTGAATGGCAAACGGGACAGGTCTTGGGGAACTCGAATTTCCGCGCATCTTTCGGCCTTTGATTGAGATCCACGCCCAGCACTTGGGGTATAACGTCCCCTGCGCGCTGAATACGAACGACATCGCCGATTTGGACATCCTTACGCGCAATTTCATCCTCGTTATGCAGCGTCGCGTGCTTGACCACGACGCCACCCACGGTGACGGGCTCCAAAATAGCCACGGGGGTTAATGCCCCCGTGCGGCCCACCTGAACGACGATATCCAACAGGCGCGTTTCGGCTTGTTCGGCGGCGAATTTGTGGGCGATGGCCCAACGGGGGGAACGGCTGATGAAACCAAGACGGTCTTGCAACTCGCAACGGTTCAGCTTGTAGACAACGCCATCGATGTCGAAAGGAAGCTTGAAGCGCTCAGCTTCGACGTGATGGTAATAATCGAGAATGTCATCAACCCCACGG
Organism: uncultured Rhodospirillaceae bacterium; assembly: GCA_964559415.1. Lineage (GTDB taxonomy): Bacteria > Pseudomonadota > Alphaproteobacteria > UBA9219 > UBA9219 > CAIXLI01. The sequence goes on along the minus strand of CAZLIG010000134.1, from coordinate 3,200 downwards.
CACAGGCGCGACGGCTCGTTAAGATTGAAACCCCACCGGGCAAGGGCTTCGCGCAGGTCTCCTTGGGTTTGAAAGGCGCAGACATCTCCCCTCTCGCTCTCTCCGAGCGCGTAAGCAAAAAACCGCAGAGGACGCGAGGCCGAGACGCGAGAGTCCAACTGGCGCACGCTTCCGGCGGCGGCGTTGCGGGGGTTTGCGAAAATTGCTTCCCCTTCCTTCTCGCGCCGGGCATTTAAGGCGAAGAAATCGTCGCGGTTCATATAGATTTCGCCGCGAATTTCGACCAACGAGGGAAAGGGTTCGCGAAGCCGGTGAGGAATGTCGCCGATGGTTCGCACATTGGCCGTTATGTTTTCGCCTGTCGTTCCATCTCCGCGCGTGGCCCCTACCGTCAGTTCTCCGTGTTCATAGCGCAGGGAACAGGAAAGGCCGTCGATCTTAGGTTCGGCCATGAATTCGAGCGACGCGTCTTCGCCGAGCCGAAGGAACTTGCGGATGCGTTCGACAAAATCCTGAGCGTCTTCATCGGTGAAAGCGTTTGCGAGCGAAAGCATCGGGATGGCGTGCTTCACCTTGCTGAAGGCAGCGGCAGGTTCTGCTCCGATGCTGGATTCGGGATCGTTAGAGGGCCTGAGATGCGGGTATTCGGCGAGAAGAGCACGATATTCCTCACGCAAAGCATCATAGTCGGCGTCCGAAACGACAGGCGCGTCCTTTTGATAATATGCGATATCGTGGCGTCTTATCTCATCGGCAAGTCTTGTCAGTTCGGCTTTGGCTTCAAGGTCGGTAAGCATTGAATGTGCTTGTGTTTTTTTAGTCATGTGGCCAATTCTGCCCCAACTGCTCCGTCAGGTGAAGCGTTTTGAGCGTTTACGCGTATCCTTGACGGATAGCTTCATACGCAATACCATTGCAGCATCGGATCGGAGCCGAAACCCATGTCTCTTTGTTGTTGTCCCCGCTGTTAACTGCCCTAAGGGCTTCGTTTGCGCTGATTAGACAACAACTCACCGGCCCCGAGCCGGATACCACAAAGGGATACTCAAATGGACGCGGTTTCAACATCTCTCTCGGATTCAGACCTCAATCTTATCAATACCGTGT
>CAZLIG010000134.1:0-2083 GCA_964559415.1 uncultured Rhodospirillaceae bacterium | reverse complement strand
GGAGCGACTTGCGCGCCTCCGCCGAAAAGATGGTCGCCGATAATCCGCTTCTTAAGAAGCTCGGAAAGTCGGTCATTCTCGACAGCCCCGATCTCGCGACCGGACTGAGCCGCACGCTCTCGCGGCAACATCTCGACGTCTTCGTACTCGGGCGCGAGCTTGCGGAGCTGTTTCTTGACGTCTACAGGCAAGCGCCGAACCTCGTCGCAATTGCAGCAGCCGACCTCGTCTCGGTGACCAAGCGCGATCCGGCGGCAACCGATCCGCTATATCCTTTCCTCTACTTCAAAGGTTTTCAAGCGCTTCAGGTGCATCGAGCTGCCCACTGGTTTTGGCAGAACGGGCAGAAAGATACGGCTGTTTTCCTCCAAAACCGGAGCAGCGTTCTTTATGCCGTGGACATTCATCCTGCAGCTAAGATCGGCAAGGGCATTATGCTCGACCACGCCCACAGCATCGTGATCGGCGAAACTGCAGTGGTTGAAGATAACGTTTCGATGCTGCACGAGGTTACTCTCGGCGGCACCGGAAAGGAGCGCGGCGACAGGCATCCAAAGATTCGCAAGGGCGTCATGATCGGCGCAGGCGCGAAAATTCTTGGCAATGTAGAGATCGGCGAAGGCGCGAGCATAGCGGCGGGAAGCGTCGTTTTGCATCCGGTGCCGCCGCATACGACAGTGGCCGGTGTTCCGGCCAAGATTGTCGGCAAACCCAAAACAGACACTCCAGCCGCAGACATGGATCAGTCCATCCCCGAGAGCGGGCTGGCGGCCAAGATTTTGGGTCGGGTTTAAACACAAAGGATTTGAGATGGCCGGCATTTACACTGAGAACCCGCGCGGAAAAATTTACAACGACATGACCGAGCTGATCGGCGGGACGCCTTTGGTGCGGCTCAACAAGGTTACGGCAGAAGAAGGGACTATCGGGACCGTATTGGCCAAACTCGAATATTTTAATCCGTTGTCGTCGGTCAAAGACCGCACCGCGCTTTCCATGGTCAATGCAGCCGAACAGCAGGGATTGCTTCAGGCAGGCGGAACCATCATCGAGGCCACTTCCGGCAATACAGGCATTGGGCTGGCTTTCATTGCGGCGATGCGAGGGTATCAGTGCATTCTCACCATGCCCGACAATATGTCGGTGGAACGGCGCAAGCTGTTAGCCTATTTGGGTGCGAAACTGGAACTTACCCCCGCAGAGGAAGGAATGCATGGAGCTGTTGCGCGGGCGCAGGAGATTGCGGATACAACCGCCAATTCCGTCATGATGAAGCAGTTTGAGAACCAAGCGAACCCGCGTATGCATTACGAGACCACGGCGGAAGAAATCTGGAAAGACACCAACGGCGAGGTCGACGCCTTTGTCGCAGGCGTCGGAACCGGGGGAACGCTTCAGGGTATCGCAAAAGCCCTCAAGGAAAAAAAAGACGAAATGCAGATCTTCGCTGTTCAGCCTGCCAACAGCCCGGTGCTCACCGGCGGAAAGGTTCGTCCGCATAAAATTCAGGGGATCGGCGCGAATTTTCTTCCGCCTCTCCTTGATCTGAAACTAATCGACGACGTTCTCGACGTCAGCGACCAAGATGCGCTCGACTATGCGCGCCGCCTCGCGCGGGAAGAAGGAATATTCGCAGGCATTTCCTCAGGGGCAGCAGTGGCTGGCGCGCTTCAGGTTTCCCAAATGCCCTCCATGCGCGGCAAAACGATTGTGGCTCTCCTTCCCGATACGGGAGAGCGGTATCTCTCCTCGGAGCTTTTTGACATCAAGGACGAGAAGAAAATGGAAGAAGAATCAGCACGACCGAGTTGCCCTCGATAATCCTATTTTACTTCCGGGCACGACTTTGTTGCATCTTCGGCCCATGTAGCGGGGTTCAATATGGTCCCCTGCATACAGAACGATGCACCGTCGAAAATCGTCCCCATCACGGTGCCATAAGTTCCAACCATCGGTGCCGGCTTAGCGGATTTGATCTCGTAGATCTTGCCTCCGCTGTTTAAGATAAGGCATCCCGCTTCCACTCCCGGCTCGACGCAGCCGGAAGCCGTTACGCTCTCGGCGTAGGCGCTGATAGGAAAGC
>CAZLIG010000133.1:0-5910 GCA_964559415.1 uncultured Rhodospirillaceae bacterium | reverse complement strand
ATGGATACAGCAAGGTTGCGCAACAGGGTGGTTCTTGTTGCGGGAAAAAGGCTCCTGATGCCATCGCCGCATCTGTAGGCTACAGCGACGAGGATCTCGCGAGCCGGGCGACAATCAATATGCCGCTGCGCTCGTCGCTTTCAAAAGCGTTTTTCAGCTCCTGTTCTTCAGTGTCTATGCATGGTTCTTTCTCAGCTTGCTGACGCCTATGGTTGGTCTTGAGGGGCAAGTCGTGAATGTCAGTTTCCGCACAATCGCTGAGAGCGTTTTAATATACTCGGGAATACCTTTCTTTGGAGGCTTTTTAACGCGCAAAGTAATGCTTAAATCCAAAGGTCGTGAATGGTACGAGACGAAATTCTTGCCCAAGATTGGCCCCGTGACGCTGGTGGCGCTCCTCTTCACTATCGTTGCCATGTTCTCGCTTAAAGGCGACATGGTCATGAAACTGCCGCTGGACGTTGTACGGATTGCCATTCCTCTGACGATCTATTTCGTCGTGATGTTCCTTGTCAGCTTCGTGATGGGACGATTAATCGGTGCTTCGTATGGGAAAACCGCAGCCGCTTCTTTCACTGCTGCAAGCAACAACTTCGAGCTGGCTATTGCCGTTGCCATTGCCGCGTTTGGCCTTGCCTCGCCGGTTGCTTTTGCTGCAGTTATTGGCCCCCTTGTCGAAGTCCCTGTCCTCATAAGTCTTGTAAGCGTTTCCTTCTGGTTAAGGAAAAGGATGTTTGCTTTAGGTAAATCCCTAAGCACCTTAATTCAAAACCCCGGCAAAATATCGTCCCTCTCGTGCCCCATCCCTTTATCGCCGTCGTAAGGCGTTATCGAGCTGGTGATTTTAAGTTGGCCCCTCTGGATCGCTCCATCTGAGCGGGCTTTCTTATGGGCTAAGAGACAGGATTCAGGACACTCTGGCTCTTGCTCATTCTCATACGCCTCTGGGCGTTTTCAAAATCCGGCGCGTTCTTATCTGGCTGCATAGTGCCGTATTTTTTGACAAACGCTATTCCTTTCTTTGGGTCTTTTATGATCGACGCAAAGATTGTAAAAGCCTCGGAAAGTTCTTTTACGCCGTTCGCGCCTGAGGCAGAGATATTCCATTTGAGAAGTTCGTCTGCTTGGCGCCTCACTTCTTTAATCGCAGCATCTGCGATGAGGCCGTTTTCGACCGTTATCGCAATAGCCTCGTCGATATCTGCTACGAATTCTCGATTGGACGCGAATACAGTCGAGAAAGTTGTCGCCACTTCATCGCGGTTTGCTTCGAGATAAGACAGGCGAGGATCGGCAGGTGGGTACTGGAGCCTGCACATGGTTTCGAACCTGGTCATCAACTCTTCTGCATCGTCTACGGAAATGTTTTCTGTCTCGGCGGCCGTCTTTGCAGCTTCGCGAATGTCCAACTTGTGATTTTCTGAGAGAATGCGCGTGCGTTGAGCGGTTTGAGTTGCGTCAATGAAGTGTTCGACCTCAGTCGAGTTCCCTACCCCGCTCTTTTCCAATGAGGCGAGGCTGTTTTGAGGAGGAGTGGTTATAGACTGAATCGCTTGCGTGAGCTGACTGAGAAGGGCGCTTGCGTTGGTGGGGTTCTCGAACACTGCTTGGGCAGCGGCATGGAACTGGTCATAAAGTCCCTGCGCAAGAGCGCCGCCGACTAACGTTTTTGGGATAAGGTCTTTAAGTTCACCTCCGAAAAGTTTTTGATTGGATTGCAGCAGGAAAGCCATGCGCTTAAAAACGTCAGCCCGGTTGTTTTCAAGGAACGCGATTTGTTCCCCATCGGGATCGAACATGCTTCGGCATGACGTCTCAAAGCTCGTAAAAAGCTCGAGGCTTATATCGGCAGGAATATCGCGCACCTCTTTTGCCGCGCTCGCTATCGCCTCTTCGTGCACTCCCGTTAGCGTTCTCCTTTGATGGTCGCGCTGAACCGCTTCGATGAACCCTCGAGCTTCTCCCGTTAGCATTGGAGGGGTGTCGTCGGGCGAGTCACTGATGGTTTCGTCGGGCTGTTCTGTGATCTGTTCACCTACGTCTTCAACCTCCGGAGGTAGCGTTATTTTGCAAGCGTTTAATTCCCATGTTTTGTCCGAAAGGGGCGTAGATGATTCATCGGCGGAGAGAGGCATTGTGCTTTCAGCCTCAATGGCCTGTGGATAACGAATGCCTGAGGCGTCGTTATTCTTCACGCTTCGGGTATCTTCTCGCATTTCGTCGACTTGTTCGACCACAACTGGTTGAGGGATTTTCTCCGCCTTTAGCGATAGCTGCATATCAACGCTTTCGGCCAGCTTATTGAGGATTGATCGGTCATAAGTATTGTGGAATTTTTCGACGCGAACCACGAGGTTCTTGACTATGTCTTTGGAAACCGGCGTCCTTTTCCTGAAGAGGGATGTTGCAGACTTTTCATCCCCGATAAAGAAAGCGACACGGTCCATCGAGGCATCTTCACCCAAGCCGCTTACGAAGAAGCTCCATAGCAAGTATGATGCGTCTTCCAGACTCGGATCTTCTTTCTTAGGCTCAAGATTGAGAACCTTTTCCTGCCTTTTTTTCAGGTCTTTCTGTCGTATATCTTCGATAATCGCCTGAAATTCTTTTTCTGTCCCTTCGTTCCATTGAAATTTTTTGGCCAACCGCTCGCGCAGTTCGGGATCAAGTTGCTTGGCGACAGGAAGAGCACGGTTTCCTGACAGAGCATGGGTAAGCTGCCCTTTTGTAACGTCGAGCAACTCCATTAAGTCTTCTCTAATCAGCGCTCCTTCGCCCATCTTCCAGATAAGATGCAGTAGAGGATCTTTGGGTTCAGTCATTCTAATTCCGGGGGAGATCGGAAGTCTTTCAAATAGCTCCCGATACTCCTCCTGGTTCTCTTTCCATGCAGGGCATACGGCGAGTTTATTTTGCCATGGGGCCACCCTTTGTCGGGTTGGATTAATTGTGCCACGTAAAATTTGACTAAGGTACTTGCTGTTTACTGGTTGTTCGTCCGACTCGCTTAAAAATTCCGCAGCTTCGTCCACGGTCATAACCTGACTTATAAGGACTTTCCAAAGTGTTCGCGCAAACCGATGTTTTTCATCCGGCTCAAGAGCACTTAGTTCTTTCGATTTTTTGATAATGTTGGGTAACCGATTTTCGATGGCGGCAAGCGGCGCGGTTTCTTCGTCCTGAGAACCGATGAGCGCAGAATCCGACTCGGAGGCAGCCGCAGAAACGCTAGAAGTGGCATCCAGCTCAAACCCAGACGAGTCGGTGGTGATATCCGCAGATTCAATGGAAGTGAGTGCTGCGGGCGCGTCTTGTTCAGCTTCACCGAAGTCGACAAGACTATTGTCTGATTGGGAAGCTATTTCGTGTGGCTGTAGAGAAGGCTCACTCGATGAATCTGGAAAGACGCGAGGCATTTCTTCCACGCAATTAACGATGGTAACGTTTTGAGTTTCTTCGTTGGTCGGGAAATCGATTTCTGCGGTTTGTATGGAAGTGACATTGGATATTTCCGGAACATTTCCGTCGGCCAAATCACCAAGGCCAAGGTCGATGTCCGTTTGGCTAGGGTTTGCGTCGCTCACCGTTTCTTTACCAATCGAGAGGCCCTGTTTTTCATGGGGTGAGGCAAAGAGATCGTGTTCTTGTTGCCCTTGAACCGGGGCTTCGCTCCTACTTGCGCGATCTTCGCGAACGAAAGGAGAATAAGTTGCTCTTTCGCGGCTTATTTGCCAGGACTGTCTTTCGATGGCGGCGTCATACTCTTCGAGAGCTAAAGCACTTTCGTCGGTAGTGGGGATGTTTATCGACCACTTAAGGCCGTTGTAGAATTGCCGGAAAGACCCCGATGGTTCAGGACCCATCGGAGGAACTGCGGACAGGATTCTTAGGCGATCATTATTTGGGATATTGCTCGTATTGGCGGCCTCCCAGAAGGCATCCGACGGGTCGATGTTCAGCCACTCAATTGCGGAACAGATATTATAAAGCTGGTTTGGACTGTAAAAGCCCCGCTTAAATCCAACCTCAATTCCGAGCATACGCAAAACGTTGGACCTCTCTTGAGAGGAACGCTCTTCCTTGCTGAGGTGCTCCCAGATTTTATGGCTTAAGGGAATGTCGAGCCATGAGGAGGCCAGCAGAATATTCTGTTTGTCCAGATTGTTGAATTTACCCCACGCGCCTTCAACGCCATCGAGCCAGTACGGCTCGATACGCTTCCATTCATGACGAATTTGCTTTTGGGCTTCGATATTTTTCTCTTTAACGCTTTCCTGCTTTAATGCCCTGAAGAAATAGGCAAGACGCGATAAATCCACATGGCTGGAAATAGACTCATGAAATATCAGGTTGTTCACCTCACTTGAGAGGTCAGTGTTGAACGTCCTTTGTAAATAAACTTGGTCGGGTTTTTTATAGAAGAAATCGTAATGAGCGCGTATGGCTGGAAGTTTGAATCCGAGTTGTACTGCCAAGTCATTCAGTGGCCCAACATCTTCTCGCCTAACAGTCTCTTCGTTTATTATCTTCGAGACTTTTTGTTGAAGGAGTTTTAGCTCTTCTGGGTGGGGCGCGGAGTCTTGAGCCTTAAGCGTAACAGCTTGTTGCAGTTTTTCTTTGGCCCATCGCACTCTCAATCTTCCCGGTATTACGATATCGGCTTCTTCCCTAGAAATTTTGGCGGCTGATTGGGCCGAACATAGTTTTTCCCAGTAAGCATCGTTGATCAAATCAATGCAGGAAACGAGGTCGAACAGGTCATTTGTGCTCAAAAATCCCTGCTTGCTGACAACAAACGCGTCATGAAGGAGATTGTTTACAAAACCCTGTCGCGGTGTCCGGTTTTTGGACGCGTCGTTTTTAAGGCGCGATAAACCTAATTTTAAGGATACGAGATTGAGCTGCGCCGCGCGGTCAGACGTTGTGGAATCCGACGGCTCGCCGAGGTCAAAATCTGCATCTTTTCCAAAGAGCCTATCAAAAAGGATTGCTGGGTCGGCATTAACTTCGATATCGGCTGAAGCGGATGCGCCGAAAGTGAATTGTTTCTCGCAGAACTCTACGAGGGGTTCGAGGTTCAAGGAGTCCGCAGAAGAACGCAGCCTTTCGAGTTCTTCAGGAGTAAAGCGTCGTGCATCGGAACGCACAGTTCTCATAAGACGCCCGGCGAAGGTTTCGCTCAAAGGCGCTTCGATTTTGGCCAGGGCATCGAGCATCTCGCAAATCTGTTTTTGGCTCAACAGGGTGACGTTGAGCGTTAGCGCTTCTTCGAGAGTCCCTTCGGAACCATTCCATAGTTGCTGCGCCTTGAGAAGGATGTCGCCGCTTCCGCACCCTAAGGTTACAATAATTTTATGGAGATCTCCTGCCCTAATATCATCAAAAGGCGGAAGTTGCTTGAGGGCAGCCGTCAATTTGTCCATGGTCAGCGGTTCAGGCGTCTCAGGGTATGCGCTCCAAAGACCATCTAAGCGAGGCTCGAGGACATCCGGAATCTCCTTCAACTCCAGCCGGGTCGACATGGCAATCCGCAATTTATCCGAATAGGACAATGCGCCGAGTTGGGCTTTGTTCAACGCCGCATCCATCCAATGTGAAGCGAGACGATCCCACTCGTCATTTGCGGTTTCGGTATCAAGGTCCTCAAAGAGGTTGAGAACCTGAAGAAGATCTTCCACGGAGAGATTGTTGACCCCTTGTTGCGAGCCCAGCAGTCCGGTAACGACTTCCATTAAGGATTCGTCGGTGATTTCCTCGATATCTCTTTGTAAGAAATCCTCAAAAGAAGATGCGGGTTCAACCGGAGGCGCACTTTCTTCGCTCTTTGCTTCTTCTTCGCCCTTCGCCTCGACTGCTTCAGGGGTAACGTCGTCGTGTAAGGACACGTCAGTTCTTGCTGGCGTGACGTCC
>CAZLIG010000132.1:0-5911 GCA_964559415.1 uncultured Rhodospirillaceae bacterium | reverse complement strand
CTCGTTGAAGAGGTCGGCAAGGGCTTGTGGGCCTTTTTCTGCGGCATCCCTAATACGAGCATCGTATGGATCTCCTTTTTCGGCGGCTCCTTGAAGGGCGGGTTTCTTAGGCTGTTTCATCACCTAATCCTCTCAACTTTGAGACATTTCTTTCCTGAACTTTCCTCGAGCGCTTGGGCCGGGACGGCTAGGGGCTGGTTCTTTGGCCTTTCGAGCGGCTAAGCGAACGTCAGCACGGGGTGACAATGGGAGGCTTGCGTCGTCGGAAGCGTGCTTTGCTGGATCGGAATGAATTTTTCCGGTGTTATCGACGGGCATGGAGTGCCTCCTCAAAAATGAGCTTTTATAAAGATTAAACCCGTGCCTTCAGCCTCAGCAAGTGCGGAAATAGTTTCTCCGGAAATTGTTTTGGTTAAGCCGGTCGAAGCTAGTTTAATGCTGCGCAGACGTAAGGGCCGTGGCTCTTTTAGGCGAGATTATGAACACGCTTTTAGAGCAGACTCGATGGCCTCGATGGCTTTTGGCATTGCGGAGGCGTCGGAACCTCCGGCTTGCGCCATGTCGGGGCGGCCACCGCCGCCTTTACCGCCGACAAGGGCTGCGCCGGTTTTAACCAAATCGACTGCGCTAACGCGCTTCGTGAGGTCTTCGGTAACGGCTACGACCAGCGAGACTTTGCCCTCGAAGCTGGAGGCCAAGGCGATAATGCCGGATTTAAGCTGCGCCTTAAACTCGTCCGCCATTGGCTTTAAATCCTTCGCGGGAACGTCTGTCAGGACTCGGCTTACGAAGTTCATTCCATTGATGCTGCGCGGGGCTTCCGCTCCGGAGGCGCTGCCGCCCAAGGCGAGCTGTTTGCGCAAATCCTGCACTTCGCGTTCGAGCTTCTTGCGGTCATCGACGAGTTGCGTAATGCGTGCGGCCAGTTCTGAAGCCGGGGCTTTTATGGCTTCGGCGGCTGCATTCAATGCTTTCTCTTCGGCGTCGATGTGGTCGAGCGCCGCTGCGCCGACAACGGCTTCGATGCGGCGCACGCCTGCGGACACTGCGCTGTCGGAGACGATCTTGAGCAAGCCGATGTCTCCCGTGCGGAAGGCGTGCGTGCCGCCGCAGAGTTCCACAGCATAGGATTCCTTGCCGTGCTCGTCTTTCGGCTCACGGCCTCCCATGAAGACGACACGGACTTCATCGCCGTATTTTTCGCCGAAGAGGGCTCTGGCTCCGTGGCTGACGGCTTCGTCGGGCGACATCAGGCGCGTTTCGATATCCGTGTTCATGCGGATGCGGTTGTTGACCTCGGTTTCGATGCGCGCCAAAGACTCGGTGGAGATCGGAGTCGGTTGCGCGTAGTCGAAGCGCAAGCGGTCGGGGGCAACGAGCGATCCTTTTTGCGCGACGTGATCGCCAAGCTCACGGCGCAGGGCTTCATGCAACAAGTGGGTTGCCGAGTGATGCGCGCGAAGAGCGCTACGGCGCTCGTGGTCAACCGTCAATGTTGCATCGTCTCCTGTTTTGACTGTGCCGGACTGGACGCGGCCTATGTGGACGATGACGCCGTCGGCTTCCTTTTGCGTGTCGAGGATTTCAATAATCGCTCCGGAGGTCGTTTGGATCACGCCGGTGTCGCCTTTTTGGCCGCCGGATTCGCCATAGAAAGGCGTTTGGTTGACGACGACTTGGACATCTGCGCCTTGCTTGGCGTCGGCCACGCGGGTGCCGTTGCGAATCAGGGCGTTGATGTGGCCTTCGGATTGTTCCGTGCTGTAGCCAAGGAATTCGGTGGGGCCGAGTTCGTCTTTCAGTTCGAACCAAATTTTTGCGGTGCCGGTGTCGCCTGAGCCTGCCCAAGCGGAGCGAGCAATTTCCTTCTGCTTCGCCATGGCGGTGTCAAATCCGGCTACGTCGACTTTCTTGCCTTGACCACGCAGGACGTCTTGGGTGAGGTCCAGCGGGAAGCCGAATGTATCATAAAGCTTGAAGGCAACTTCGCCCGGTAACATTCCGTCTTTGTTAATTTTTTGAGTTTCTTCATCGAGGAGGCGGAGGCCGCGGTCTAGCATGGATTTGAAGCGGGTTTCTTCTAGCTTCAGCGTTTCCATGATCATGTCTTGGCCGCGAACGAGTTCGGGGTAGGTTGTGCCCATTTGTTTGACGAGTTCGGGAACAAGGCGGTAGATCAACGGCTCCTTGGCTCCGAGCAAATGCGCGTGGCGCATAGCGCGGCGCATAATGCGGCGCAAGACATAGCCGCGACCTTCATTGCTGGGGAGGACGCCATCGGCGATTAGGAACGAGGTCGAGCGCAGATGATCGGCGATGACGCGGAACGAAGGCTTTTGCGGGCCTTCGGAGTCGACGCTGACGAGGTCGGCAATGGCTCCGATCAGGGAGCGGAAAAGGTCGATATCGTAGTTCGAATAAACGCCCTGAAGGATTGCGGCAATTCGCTCCAAGCCCATGCCTGTGTCGATGGAGGGTTTGGGGAGGTTGATGCGGTTGCCGTCCGGCAGTTCTTCGAACTGCATGAAGACGAGGTTCCAGAATTCAAGAAAACGGTCGCCGTCTTCGTCGGGGCTTCCGGGAGGGCCGCCCTGGAGTTTATCCCCTTGGTCGATAAAGATTTCGGAGCAGGGGCCGCAAGGACCTACGTCGCCCATGCGCCAGAAGTTGGCGTCGGTTTTGATGCGGATGATCTTTTCGTCGGGGAAACCGGCGATCTTTTTCCAAAGGTCTGCGGCTTGCTCGTCTTCATGGTACACGGTGACGAGGAGGCGGTCCTTGGTCAGGCCGAAGTGCTTGGTAACTAAGGTCCATGCAAATTCAATGGCTTCTGGCTTGAAGTAATCGCCGAAGGAGAAATTGCCGAGCATTTCAAAGAAGGTGTGATGGCGTGCCGTATAGCCAACGTTCTCAAGGTCGTTGTGCTTGCCTCCGGCGCGAACCGACTTTTGGCAGGTTGTGGCGCGGGTATAGGGGCGTTTTTCGGCTCCGGAGAATACGTTTTTGAACTGCACCATTCCGCAGTTGGTGAACATCAGGGTGGGGTCGTTGCGCGGAACCAGCGGACTCGAGTCGATCCGGGTGTGCCCTTTTGACACGAAATAGTCGAGGAATGTCGATCGGATATCGGAAAGTGATTTGGTCATAAGCTCATCCCTAAAAGAGACATCAGGATATTCGTCCTGTGCGCGGGCAGGAAGTCAAAATACCCTCTTTTCAAGGGAAAAGGGATAGCACATTTTGGCGCTGTTAAAACAGGCGTTTTTCGCAGCCATTGGTTGCGGTTGCTTTTCCTGCTATGGAAATCTTGCGTTCCTTGCCAAAACAGGTAGACAGGTGTCTTCAGTTTGGGGGTTTTCGCGCCCGGGATTCGGAACATGGATGATCTAAAAGACAACTCCACCAAGGACGGCGTCGAAGAAGAACGCCGCCTCTCTCAGCAGGAGCTGGAGAGGATTATCAAGAAACATGAGGACTTTATTATGGGTCGGAAGGGAGGCATCCGTGCCAACCTGTCCCATTACAATCTTGAAGGGATGTCTTTCGCCTATAAAGACCTTTCCGATGCGGATTTTACAGGGTCTTCGCTTAAAGAGGCGGATTTCTCGAACACGAAGCTCGACCGGGCCATTTTTTACTGCGTCGATTTGCGCGGGGCCAATCTGTTCAATGCGAGCTTGAAGAATGCCGATCTTCGCGGGGCTTCGCTGCGCGGGGCGAATCTGATCGGCGCGAACATGACGGGCATTGATTTGCGCGAGGGATCGCTTTCGACTTCGACCAGCGAGGGGGGCCTTAAGGAAGCGCACGAGGAATTGACCATAGCCGACAAGGGCGGGGCCAATCTTAGCGGCGCTAATTTGAACGGCGCGAAGATGTCGGGCGCAGTGGCTGTCGGAAGCAATTTTAGCGACGCCACGATGAAGGGCGCGAAGATCAGGAAGGCCAGCCTTAGGGATGCGGACTTCAGCGGAACCAATCTAGAAAACGCGGACTTCAGCGATTGCGACCTTGAGAATGTTATTCTCAAAGGCGCTGTTTTGAGCGGAACCGCGATTAACCTTAGCGAGGTCAAGAAGGAAAATCTTGAGGGCGTTTTGATGAGCACGCCGCAAGGGTTGACCGTTAAGGATCTCGAAATTCCGATTGCAGAGATTCTGGCGAGCCATAAGCAATGGGTTGAGAGCAACGGGAAGGTCGGCAAGCAGTTCGACGTTACTGGCTACGATCTTCGCGGCAGTGTGAGTTTGAACGGCGAGTGTCTTATTCTTATGAAGGCCAAGGGCGCAATTCTCTATGAACTCGATCTTTCCAAGACGCAATTACAGGGGGCCGATTTTCGCGAGGCCGATCTGCGCCACGTGAATTTTACCGGCGCGGATTTGCGTGGGGCGAACTTTGCCAAGGCGCAATTGAGAAACGCAATATTTATAGGTGCGAAGCTTCAGACTCTTGTGCTTTCCGAAGGGCATAAAATGCAGACTAATATGTCGGGAGCGTCGTTGCGACATGCCATTATGACAAAGGCGGCGTTTAATGACGTCAACTTTGAAGGGGCTGATTTGAACGATGCGGATTTGCGCGGGTCCGAGATTTCGGGGGCGAATTTTAAAAGTGCGTTGATTGAGGGGGTTCAACTCGACGCGGATCAGAAAGAGAAGATTAAAAGCTCAATCAAGCCAAAGGGTTAGCTTATGAGCTTGGGCTTGTGAAAATCCTTTGGGATATGAGCTATAGCTTATGAAAACATCGAAATATATGAGTTATAGCTTGTATTTTTTGGCGAGATATTAGCTCTGGCTTATGGGTTTTTAGGGAATTCTCGATAGAGCGATGCTCGCGGCGACTACCGCGTTGAGGCTTTCGACTCCTTTTGTCGGGATTCGGATGGTGGTGGTGAATTTGGCGTCGCCCAGGCCGGGGCCTTCTTCGCCGACGATCAAAATTCCATTCTTCGGCCAAACAAACTCATTGATGGATGTGCCTTGCATATCGAGGGCTATGCAGGAGGGGGGGAACTCTTTGAGCGCGGGGCCTTTCGACAGGGGTACGCGGAGGACGCTTCCGGCGGAGGCTTTGACCGCTTTGGGAAGGAAGGGGTGGGCTGCTTCTTTCGACAAGATGACTTTTGGGATTCCGAAGGCTTCGGCGCTGCGGATCAGTGCTCCCAAGTTTCCGGGGTCGCCTGTGGGGGCGGCGAGTTCGATGCCGGAGGGGGTGTAGGTGGTGAGGTCTTCGGCTGTCAGGGTGGGGATGGCGGGTTGTTCGAGTTCTAGGATGGTGAAATGGGTGCCTAAGACGTCCAATTGGGCGAAGAGGGATGGGGAGAGGTTTATGACCGTTGCGCCGGTGAGTGGCGTGGCGTGGGGGGAGGGGATTTCTGAGGCAATTTTCAGCGAGGGGTTTTTGAGGAACTCTCGGATGAGTTTTTCGCCGGAGAGGAGGAAGTGGCCTTCGTCTTTTAAGCCTTTTGAGGTGGTGAGGCTTAGGAGGCGTTTGAACGTTTCGTTTTGCGGGCTTTCGAGCATTGTTGGGCGTTGGGTTGGTTGTAAGAGAGGGTAATAGACAACGGGTGGGGGTGGAGTTCAAGGTAATAGCGCGCGGGGTTTGTGGGAGTCTTATGCCTCGCGGACGCTCGGCGCTGGATCCCGGCTTTCGCCGGGATGACGAATGTGGGGTGGTGCTTTTTTTGATGTGGGTGGATGGCAGCGGTGCCACCTCACCCTCCCAATCGCTTTGCGATTGGGCCCCGCCCTCTCCCCCACTTTGTGGCGGAGAGGGAAAGGGAGGCTGTGGTTCTTCCGCAAGAAAAGAAACTGGATCCCCGGTTGCCGCTGCGCGGCACCGAGGATGACGGTGGGGGAGAGCGACTGTCTTGGAAGTCAAGCAATTTGCCATGGTTTTTTGTCCC
>CAZLIG010000131.1:0-5963 GCA_964559415.1 uncultured Rhodospirillaceae bacterium | reverse complement strand
TGTCTTTGGGGATTGGCGTTTACGCTTTGGGATAACGTCCGCGTCGTCATCGGCATCGCCTTGAGGAATAGAGGCTGTTTTGGAGATGGGCCTATCGTCGTCTCTGTCGTTGGAGGCAACAGTTGTCGTCCGCTTACCGAAGCATTGATCAAGAAGCGCCGCCATCTTTTTATCGCGCGACGCGGCCGAGCGGCCACCGAAAACCACCGCGATGAGGCGCTTGTTTCCGCGTTTTACCGACGCAACCAGATTGAAACCGGAAGCACGAATGTAGCCGGTCTTGATGCCGTCCATCCCTTCGTATCGGTCCATCAGATGATTGTGATTGCGGTGATTTACGCCCGCAAATGTAAAGCTTTCGCGACTAAAATACGAGTAGTGCTTAGGGTAATGATTAATCAGCGCGGCGCCAAGAATAGCCATGTCCTGCGCGGTCGTGACTTGTTCGGGATCAGGCAAGCCGGACGGATTGCGGAAGACTGTCTTTGTCATTCCCAAAGCTTGAGCCTGACGCGTCATCAGCATCGCAAAGCCGTATTCCGTTCCACCAATCGCTTCAGCTAGCACCACAGCGGCATCATTTGCGGACTCCGTCACGAGACCGAGGATCGCGTCTTCGACACGAATCCGCTGGCCTGCCCGCAAGCCTAGTTTTGACGGCGATTGAGAGGCTGCATTCTCGGAAACATAGATGTATTTATCCACATTGAGACGGTTGCCCTCAATGGCCTGAAAGGTCAGGTACAACGTCATCATTTTGGTAAGCGAGGCGGGATGACGAAGTTCATCGGCGTCCGTTTCGTGAATTACCCGACCGGTTTCAGCGTCAATGACGATGTCTGCGTATTGAGCACTTCTATCCACGGCAGCATAATGGCGAACGGGACGGCGCACTGCGCTGTGACGCTTTTTCGCATATGCGTATTCCGGGCTTAATGCCACAGCTATCACAAGGAAAAAGGCCAACAATTTTGCAAGTTTCATTCCGACCGCCGCGCCGTTAAAAGCCAAAACATAGATTCGCAGGTGGTTTTATAAGAGTCCCGAACGATGTCCAAACGCAAGTGCATTTTTTCCAGATGCAGACTCGACTCTTCTGGACATAGCACTTAATTATTAATTAAGTATTGAATCGCACAGGAGGATCGGACCATGAAGCTTCCCCAAAACCTTTGCAAATGCATACGCGCCGTTTTTGTTGTCGGAGGCTTTGCAATTGCTTCTCTTGCCTTCTGGGGGCCTCAGAACCTTTGGTTCCTGTTGGGGCTTATTCCGGCAACAGCAGGCGCACTCGGCTACTGCCCCTTGTATGCACTTATCAAGAAGGATACGTGCACTAGCGGTTCCTGTTGTTGCTGCAAGAAAAAAGATTAGGGTTAAAGCGCCCATCGGATTTTCCTACCAGCTTACGGCCGTTGTCGTTTTTCTTTGTTCAACGAATATCTTCGACATCAAAGTGATAAATTCGACGTTTTGCTCCCACGATATTCTTCGCTGAGGGAAGCGTTTGGTCATGGCATCCCAGCAATAGATCGCGTGGCCGACTTTGCCGAGGCTGTTGCCCAATGTCCAATAGGCTTTTCTCGAACCCTGCAGGAACTTCAAAAAGTCTGAGGAGCCTATGCGAAGTTTGAACATCTTGTCATAAGCCGACTGATATTCCGATAACACCTCATCGGCTGCATTCCATTCTTCCTGAAGGCGCTGCTTGTTCGACTCTTGCGAAGCCTTGATTTCATTACGCTCCTGCGCGGAACCGGCGGTAAGCGGAATTTTGACTTCTTTGACCCAGCTCATGAGTTCGGCAAATTGATCGGATATGCGCCGCCGTTCGAACCCGTAAAAGATAATCCCCTTCCATGCTGCAAAAGTTTCCCGCTCCTTGCCCGCCTCAAGGCGGAAAGCCTGAATGAGCGGCTTTAGCGCATCCAAGTCGCTGCCTTCCCAGATTTTCTCGATCAGCTTGCGTGCGACTTCATCCGATGCCAGAGCATCGGGGAAAGCGGCCTTCGCCAAAGGTTCGAAGTTTTGAAGAATGTAGAACTCGATTTCGTCCCACAGTTCTTTTGCGACTTCGAAGTAGTCAGGGTTCATTTGGACGCCTTCGTTGATGAAAACATCCTTCAGCAAAAACGGGTCGAGCGAAGGCAGTCGGTCGAGAATGCGCAGAATCCTCATGTCCCCCGCAAGAAGCTCCTTCGGCAGGGCCCCCTCCCCGAAGTTTGCTATAAGGGCACTCTCAACGCCTTTGTCGTGGACAAAGATCGTTCGCCCTCCTTCGTAGATGTCGTGTTCGTTAAAAGGGCAATATAGCTTGGTTCCAATGCCCGAAGTGCGCGACTGCGGATCCGTATCCTTGATAAGCACGATGTTGTTCAAAGGCTTGCAAAAGAAAAATGTCTTTGCAGCAGGGTTTGCCGCCAGGATCTTCCGTGTCATCACGTTGCAGTTCAGCACGCGCGGAGATCCGACATCAAGCATCGGCTTGAGGTATTCGTGAGTCATGAACAAACCATAAATATAAAGAGCATAATTTAGACCAAACCGGGTTAAGAAATGGTCTACACGGGTTTATGGGATTTGTTAAGAGTGCTACTTTCTGGGAAGCCTGCGGGCCACAAAATCCATCAACGCATGAGGCAATGCAGTTAGCACTCGAATTGCTGCATATAGTTGCCAAGGGAACGCGACCCGGGCCTGATTGTTTTGCAGGCCTTCACGAATTTTCTGCGCGGCCTGTTCAGGCGTCATCAGGAACGGCATAGGGCAGCGGTTTCGTGCGGTCATAGGCGTTTTGATAAACCCCGGACAAACAACATTGACCTCCACACCAAAGGGTTCCATTTCGCCGCGCAGGGCTTCGCCATAAATGCGGATCGCAGCTTTACTTGCGCCGTAGGCCGAGGCTCCCGCAATACCGCAGAAGCCAGCCAATGAGCTGACTATGGCGATCTGCCCCCTGCCCCGTTCTTTCATCATTGGCAAGGCCGGATGGATGGTGTTGAAAACGCCAAGCACGTTAACGTCGAAGATCGCTTTTGTTTGCTCCGCAAGCTCATTGATTGCCGAAGTGGCACCGGACACTCCAGCATTTGCTATGACTAGATCAATCGGCAACACATCGTCGCGATCGCTGATCCAGGTCCCCATGCTTTGCGCATTGGCGACATCTCCAATATGCAGAATGACTTCCGCGCCCCGGCGGCGGGCTTTCATCGCCGTATCTTCGAGGCGCTCGGCGTTGCGTCCATGAAGCGAGAGAATGACCCCCGGAGAGGCGTACTCAAGAGCCATTGCCGCACCGATGCCGCTCGAGGCGCCGGTTATGAGAATATGTTTGGGCTGTTGCATAGTATTTTTATCTTGATCCGTTAAATGATTCGCACTCACGCTATGGTTCTGCAGTAAGACTTGAAAATCAACCATTAGGATGAAAAAAAATTATTCGAGCCCTCGGGCGACGAAAGGCGCATTTTTGTACGATGGCTTTCCATATTCCAGCGGGTTGCCGTCGAGCGTGGTCACATTGCCGCCAGCGGCTCGAATAATTGCGTCGCCAGCTGCTATATCCCATTCCATTGTCTCACCAAGGCGCGGATACAGATCGGCTTCGCCGGAGGCTATCAGGCATAACTTGAGCGACGATCCGATTTTTCTTCGGGTCATAATTTTACGTCCTGTCAAAAACTGACACATTACGTTGTCGTCTCCATGTGTGCGGCTGACAACTACCGTCAGTCCTTCCGCCGGCACAGGACGGCACGCAATGCGGCGGCTTTTACCGTCGCTCTCCATAAAAGCCCCACAGCCCTCGGCTCCGGCGAACAATTTCTGTAATGCCGGAGCATACACAACGCCAAGCACCGGCCGCCCCTCTTCGATCAAAGCGATGTTTATGGTGAACTCTCCGTTGCGCTTAATCATTTCCTTCGTACCGTCCAGCGGGTCTACAAGCCAGAAACGCTTTCCGGTCTTTGGAATGCTTCCGGCTGCCGCAGCCTCTTCCGATACAATGGGAATATCGGGTGTTATGCGTGTTAACGCCAACAGTATTATATCTTCCGATGCCTTATCCGCATCTGTGACCGGAGAACCATCCGGTTTGATTTTTACGCTATGACCTACCTTGTAGAACGCCATTATCGCCTCCCCTGCTTCGTATGCAACGGGTACAATCTGTTTCAAAAAATCGCGGCATGGATCACTCATTGCGGGGTAAGCTCACATATTCGCTTGTTGATAGGTTGCATCATACCGCGCGGGACAGCATTCCTAAACCTTCTTTATTCTCACAATATTGCCGCTCTCAGAGAAACGTGCTTAATAGGCACATGAATTCGACATTGCCTTTTGATTTGATTCGCCGCCGCGGCCTTATGCTCGTTCTTTCCTCGCCTTCGGGGGCGGGAAAAACAACTCTTTCGCGCCGCCTTCTCGAGACAGATCGGGAGATTTCACTCTCCATTTCCGTCACGACGCGCCAGCCTCGCACAAACGAGGTTAATGGGCGCGATTACCTTTTTATCACGCCGACGGAATTCGACCTGATGTCCAACAAGGGGGAGTTGCTCGAACACGCCAAGGTTTTCGGCAACTATTACGGAACTCCCCGCGCGCCGGTCGAGTCGACGCTTGCGATGGGGCGCGATGTGCTGTTCGACATCGATTGGCAAGGGACGCAGCAACTCAAGGAAAAAGCGCGGAACGACCTTGTCAGCATCTTCATCCTTCCTCCCTCTTGGTATGAGCTTGAGCGGCGCTTGATGAACCGCGCTCAAGACGATCCCTGCGAAATTAACCGCCGCATGGCCAAGGCCGCAGACGAAATGAGCCACTGGGCCGAGTATGATTACGTGATTGTCAATCGCGAGATTGAACAGTCCACGCTTGCCGTCCGGTCTATTCTGTTGGCAGAGCGGCTCAAGCGTCATAGGCAAGTGGGGCTTTCGGACTTCGTGAGCGGGTTGCAGGCGGGAAAATAGGCGCCCTGAACGGGTGTTGCCCATAGGATCGAGACTCGCTACGATTCACGCTTGTTTCTTTTTATGGAGGCTTATCATGACTTCGAACAAAGCTGTCCTTTGGTTATCGCTGTGGGCAATCGTGATTGCTTCGATTTGGGGAGCTGCGACCATACCGCTCAATCTGTTCATCGTGAAGAATAGCCTCATCACTCCGAAAAGCTCTCCGTACGTTATCTTAGCATTTCTGCTCGCTTTGATTTTTTCCGTCCATCTCGCCCTTTATTATTGTTCGCGGTATTTTCTCGGAAGAAAGCTGGGGGCTTGGGGAGCATCGCTTCAAGAAAACGGGAACGCCGTCGACTTTAAAGGGAGAGCCTATCTGTTTTTCTATTCGGGCTTTATCTGGCGCACATTCGTTATCTATTTCGTCATCGAGTCGGTTATCAGAAAGCTCAAAGATATGCTGCACATACCCCCTGCTCATGCTGCAGGAATGCTACATCTGATTGGGATGGCAGCGATGTTCTATCTCTCCATCTTGTGGCTGGTTAAGGCTCCGGCAGGCAACGTCAAGCTGACGTTTGCCAAAGACAAAGCCTCCTAAGCCAACAAAGTCGATCTTACGACATCTAGGTACTCCGAAAATCGAAGGAGGTATCCGTCCGGATCTTGCACCATAAACTGCTTTATGCCGATATCCACGTCATTTGCGCGGTACCATTTCTCTTCCATTGGGAGAAAGACTTTTACTCCCGCATCTTGGACGGCTACATAAAGCTCCTCGACTCTTTCGGTTGCTATTTGCACATTTAACCCGCGCCCAAATGGACGTTCAAGAGGGCCGGCAAGCCATGTTCGTGAACTGCAGGGAACTCTCTCTTCCAGCATTATCTGAGCGCCTTTGCGTTCAAGCATTACGAAACGGTTTTCCGGCCGCTGATACAAAATGTCGAAGCCAAGCACGTCGCAATAGAACGCGATGCTTTCCTCGACATCCGT
>CAZLIG010000130.1:0-6121 GCA_964559415.1 uncultured Rhodospirillaceae bacterium | reverse complement strand
AACCCTCTGTTTTGTCGTGCAAAAACTAAAATGGTGTGCTAATCGTTTCGAACGCCGGATGAACTGCGGGGAGGGAACCCGCGCCCGACATAAGATTTCGTTCGAAGAAAGCAGGGAGAGGCTTGATGACGACGACGAAAAAGCCTAGCGCACAAAAGAAACAAAAGCAGACGGCTAAGCCAAAGACCGCGCTGTCGCTGATGAAATTTCCGCGCCCCAGCCTGACTTCGCAGCTTTCCGGAAAGTCCGAGACCCTAAGCCCGAGACTCCAAGCTGCCATCGACAAATCCGAAATCACCGAAGTCCTCTACAAGATGGCGCGCGCCATTGACCGGCTCGATGAAAATCTCCTTCGCTCCGTCCTGCACCATGACGCAACCCTCGATTTAGGCCCCGGTGTATTCCAAGGGACGGGTGGCGATTACGTTCACTGGGTCTTAGGGGTATTCCAAGGCGTCCGGTCGTCACATCACATGATCGCTAATGCTCACATTGAATTGGAAGGCGACGTCGCACTGGTCGAGTCCTATTTCCAAGCCCATATTCGCGTCGAGAAGCCAATAGGTCGCGAGGACGTGTTTCTCGGAGGCCGCAATCTCGATCGCTTCGAGCGCCGCCCATCGGGAGCGGTCGGTATTTGGAAGATCATGCACCGCAAGGAAATCCTTGATTGGGCCCGCACCGAAGCAGCCTCGGACATTTTCTATCACCAAAATCCAGACGCTCATTGGAGCCAACGCACCAAAACGGACGCCTCCTATCAGATGGCCCAGTTTCCCGGTACCCAGACTGCTGGTAAACTCCCGTCGTTCCTGGGTCGCCACTACGAAAGTAAAAGCGTAAAGTTCTAGTTTGGGGCGGCACAGGGGACAGATCCGGACCTTCCCACAGAATCTTTATTCCTTAATGCGTAAAATGCGCCGTCGAAAGGCAGCGCCATGTCAATTAAGTGGGATTCCGACGCAGCGAGATACGTTCTTCGTTTCCGCATCCCCGCAGATGCTCCAGACACGCTCGACGACATCGATTTCGTGAGCTGGCTAAAAACAGCATTTAATGCCGAACTGGAAAGCGCCACATCGTCCTGCAGCACCGTCGAAAACCGCAGCTGCACTTTTCTCCATTTCGAACTGAGGTTCTCGGGTCCCAAAGAGTTGCGCGACGCCGAGCGCACCTGCTTTGACCACCTGACAAAGGCCGGAAACGTCTTTCCGGAATACATGGCGGAAGTCCACAAAGCCGACCCGCATCGACTTCGCGCCACCGATCTGTTCGATCTGGCTATGGGGGATAGAAGAGTAAGCTAGTCAACCTTTACTCCAGCCCCGCTGCGATCTATCCTTGCCCGAATGTTGAAAGCTGCCGTTGCACTGTCCCTAGTTCTTGTCTTTTCCGCCTGCGGCCCGTCCAAGCAGGCGAAGCGCGAAGAGGCTGTAAGGTGCACATCCGGGATGTTGCGGTTGTTCAGCCCGGAAGCTGGCTCCGAATATTTCCTAAACCTCCACAAATCGCTAGCCCGAGACGGCATAAGCTCCGCAAAGGCTTTCGCGGTCTACGTGCACGTGCTGAAGAATCCGAAAGCTTTCGGTTCCCTCGATATGGCCAAACTCAGCGAGGAGGGGGAAAATGAAGCCAAACAACTCGTGGATGCAAAGGACGTAGAGGGAGGCGCATCCTTCGTCAAACGCTGCATTGAGAGAACAAACGGCCTCAAGTGACAAGCGGCTCCACAGGACCCAAACCTGTTTTATTTGGCATTTCAAAGAGTTTTTGATAGAAACGCCTATCCTTGAACATAGGTAGAAGCGATGTCGACACAACAGAAACCAGCAACTCCCAAAACGGCCATTTCTCCGACTAGGGCCGAAAACTATGCCGAATGGTACCAGCAAATCGTCCGCGCGTCCGACATGGCTGAACTTTCCGGCGTGCGCGGGTGCATGATCATCAAGCCGAACGGCTATGGAATTTGGGAGTTGATGCAACGCGACCTTGATAGCCGGTTCAAGGCAACCGGCCATGAGAATTGCTATTTCCCTCTTTTCATTCCCCTGAGCTACTTCCAGAAAGAAGCCGATCACGTCGATGGCTTTGCGAAAGAAATGGCTGTGGTTACGCACCACCGTTTGACAAAAAAGGACGGCGTTCTTGTTCCCGACGGCGAACTCGAAGAACCGCTTATCGTTCGCCCCACGTCCGAAACGGTCATTGGCGTCGCGATGTCGAAGTGGATCAAATCCTACCGCGACCTGCCGGTTCTCACGAACCAATGGGCGAACGTCGTGCGCTGGGAAATGCGGCCTCGCCTGCTTTTGCGTACCGCTGAATTTCTCTGGCAGGAAGGCCACACCGCGCACGAAACCTATGAAGACGCGATGGCGGAAACCAAGCGTATGCACGAAGTCTACCGCCGGTTCGCGGAAGAAGTCATGGCCATGCCAGTCATTATGGGCGAAAAAACTCCGAACGAACGCTTTCCCGGTGCCGTCAACACCTTCTGCATCGAGGCCATGATGCAGGATGGCCGTGCGCTTCAGGCCGGAACGTCGCATTATCTCGGTCAGAACTTCTCGAAATCCATCGGCATCCAGTTTCAGGATCGCAACGGCAACCTCGAATACGTCCACACAACCTCATGGGGCGTCTCGACACGCCTGTTGGGTGCGCTCGTGATGACGCACGGCGATGACAACGGCCTGCGCGTCCCTCCGCGCATTGCACCGTGGCAAGTCGTAATCCTCCCTGTGCTTCGTTCGGACGCCGACAAGGAAACGGTTCTTAATTACTGCGAAGATTTCAAAGCCGATCTTGCCGCCCAAGTCTGTTACGCGGGGCAAAACATTCGTGTTAAAATAGATATGCGCGATATCTCGGGCGCTGACAAAAAATGGGACTGGATCAAGAAAGGCGCGCCCTTCGTAGTCGAAATAGGCCCTCGCGACGTTGAAGGAGGCAAAGTCTGCGCAACGCGCCGCGACCAGCTCGACCAAGGCAAGCGCTTCATCCCGCGCGACGAATTCATCGCAAAAATCGCCGATGAACTCGCAAGCATCCAGCAAGGCATGTTCGAAAAAGCTTTGGCCTTCAAAAAGGCGCGTACCGTCACCGACATAAAAGACTTCGCGGCCTTCAAGCAATACTTCAGCGCCGAAAACGGCTTTCCCGAAGGCCCCGGCTTTGTACGCGCCAAATGGTCCGGCGACCCGAAGTCTCTAGAGTTGCTTGAAGAGCTAGGCGTAACCATCCGCTGCATCCCCTTCGATCAAGACGGCAAAGAAGGCAAATGTGTCCTGACAGGAGTGCCCGCGACGCAAGACGTAATCTTTGCAAGGGCATATTAATTAGCCGGATTACGTATCGCAGGTATTACAACCTTTTTTGCGCCGGAGTTTTTCTAGCGTCGCTGTGGCCGCATCGACCGCGAGAGGAGCACCGACTTCAGTGGTGACCATAGCAGCAGCAGTGGTTACGGGCATGGACGACATTAGCTAACAAATCGACGTTGCCACAGTTTGCATCGTAAATTCCCTTAAGAATAATGACGCCGAAGGTTACAAGAAGAGCATTTTTCGCGTAAATTCGCTACCAATATCCTCGTTAAATTGCATCGAATTAGACATATCGACCCTCGTAAGAATTCCATATACCCATAGTATATGCCAACGGTAAAAATGGTAATATTCTTTCAGCGCGCTTGGGTTTGGTAAAGATTTGGATCAAATTTCGATTGCGTGCCATGGGCAGTATTCTGCAAAGTTGGAATTTATCATTAACTATGCGATAAAGCCGAACCCCAACTCACACGAATTTAGCTCGGATATGCTCTTCTCCCCACTCGAACGCCTCATCGCGATGCGCTACCTCCGCTCCAAGCGGCAGGAAGGCTTCATCTCCGTCATTACATGGTTTTCGCTTATCGGCATCATGCTGGGCGTGGCCACGCTCATCGTGGTCATGTCCGTCATGAACGGCTTTCGGCAGGAGCTTTTCCAGCGCGTGATCGGCCTGAACGGCCATATGAACATCTACGCGATGCAAGGGCCGCTTGACAACCATCAAGTGCTGGCCGAGCGTGTTAGCAAGGTCAAGGACGTTATAGCCGTCGCCCCAACCGTTGAAGCCCAAGCCTTGATCTCCGTGAGCGGCTCTGCCTCCGGTGCGTATGTTCGCGGA
Source organism: uncultured Rhodospirillaceae bacterium (assembly GCA_964559415.1). Classification (GTDB taxonomy): domain Bacteria; phylum Pseudomonadota; class Alphaproteobacteria; order UBA9219; family UBA9219; genus CAIXLI01. The sequence continues at coordinate 1,948 of CAZLIG010000130.1, read as the reverse complement.
ATGACGCAAGAAGCCATCAAGAACCGCCCCACAATCGCAAACCACATAGTAGAAGGCTCTCTTGATTATTTTGGCGACACGTCGATTGCCATCGGCGTCCGCATGGCCCAGCGCCTTAATCTGAGTGTAGGCGATAGCCTGACTTTGATCTCTCCGGTAAGCAAATCCACAGTTTTCGGCTCTGCGCCTCGCCTTCGGGCCTTCAAGATAGGCGCTATCTTCGACGTGGGGATGTTCGAGTATGACAACAACTTCATCTTCATGCCGCTAGAGGCCGCGCAGGTATTCTTCAAAACCGGAAGCGGCGTCACTACTCTTGAGATGTTTGTCAATGACCCCCAAAATCTGCGGCAAATCCGAAGAGATATTGTGGAAGCCATCGGTCCCCACCAGCAGCAACCGCTTCGCCTTCTCGACTGGCAGCAAAGCAACAGCAGTTTTTTCACCGCGCTTCAGGTCGAGCGTAACGTGATGTTTCTGATTTTGACGATGATTATCCTCGTAGCCGCGTTTAATATAATCTCGAGTCTCATTATGCTTGTTAAAGACAAGGGCAGGGATATCGCGATCCTTCGCACCATGGGCGCAACGCGCGGTTCTATTATGCGGATTTTCTTTCTGAACGGTTCGAGCATCGGCATCGCAGGCACGACGGCAGGTCTGATCCTCGGTCTGCTCCTTGCAAAGAACATCGAGGCGATCCGGCAGATCGTTCAAAAGATCACGCAGACCGATCCCTTTGCGCCGGAAGTTTACTTCCTGACGCATATGCCCTCGGTTGTCGACCCTCACGACATCGTTCGCATCGTTCTGATGGCTCTCACCCTTTCCTTTCTCGCGACGATCTATCCTGCATGGCGCGCGGCAAGGCTCGATCCCGTAGAGGCTCTGCGCTATGAATAGTCCTGTCCTCGAACTCAAGAACGTCACGCGCAGTTTCGAACAAGCCGGAGAAACGCTCCACATCTTGCGCGGCTGCACGCTGACCATCAACCCCGGAGAAACGGTTGCCCTGATTGGCCCGTCAGGGTCCGGCAAATCCACGCTTCTTCATAGCGCCGGACTATTGGAAAAGCCCGATGAAGGCGAGATCATCATCTCCGGTCAAGACGCCACCAAGCTCGACGATGCCGGCCGCACCGCGCTTCGCCGTCGTTCCATCGGGTTCGTTTACCAGTTCCATCACCTGCTTCCAGAATTTTCAGCGTTGGAGAACGTTGTTATCCCTCAGATGATTGCCGGTATCTCGCGAAAGGAAGCCGAGGTCCGCGCCCGCGAGCTTTTGGAAAAGGTGAGCCTAGGTCACCGAACGGAGAACCGCCCCGGCAAACTTTCCGGTGGAGAGCAGCAACGGGTTGCGATAGCGCGCGCATTAGCCAACAAGCCGCAACTCCTCATCGCCGACGAACCCACCGGCAACCTCGATCCCAAGACGGCGGATCATGTTTTTGAGATGCTACAAGAGTTGGTAGCCTCTCAAAACCTCGCTCTCCTGATGGCTACCCACAATCACGACCTTGCCAAGAAAATGAGCCGCGTTGTAGAAATCAAGGCTGGGGTTCTTCTGTCGCTTTAATCTAGGAATCAAAACCACCCATGCGAAGTGAGCCAGCCGCGAAAGAATTTTAAACAGGCACGAACTTCCGGAGCTGTTTAGGAATTAGCTTCCCAACAAGCCCTCCCGGTTTTTCGCCAAAAACTTCCTGCTTAACATAGCTCTCGCGTCCTTTGACAATGACGTTAGGCTCCATGCATATTAACTATAGCCTAGGGCCGAAGTCCTCTTTCCGACGAAGGATTATAAATCGCATCAACCGGCCGATCAGGCAGAGCCATGGCATTATCTCCAGAAGAGACGGAAGATGCCTGAGAATAGCCCCCCAGTGCCCACATACGCTTCAACTGATTAGAGAAGACATGTCGGCTTTCGGGTCCCAGAAGCGTCGGA
>CAZLIG010000129.1:0-6164 GCA_964559415.1 uncultured Rhodospirillaceae bacterium | reverse complement strand
GTCCGCCGCGGATCATGACGACGCTGTGTTCCTGAAGATTGTGGCCTTCACCCGGAATGTAGCTGATGACTTCAAAGCCGTTGGTCAGACGAACGCGCGCAACCTTACGAAGAGCCGAGTTCGGCTTCTTCGGCGTGGTCGTATAGACACGGGTGCAGACGCCGCGCTTCTGGGGGCATCTCCCTTCCAGAGCGGGGACCTTGTTGCGCGCCTTTGCAGCGCGACGCGGATTTCTGATCAACTGACCGATCGTAGGCATCCAAATCCTCTTTCTTCCTCGGCGCTAAGCGCCTCAAAATTTCCGGCCCCTCATGGGCAGAAAAATAATGCACAAATCCCACATCGGAAGCGCGTTATTCCCTTGCGCTCCGCGTGGGAAACCTCTCTAACACCGGGCGACCCCGCTAGACTTCGCATTTCTCGCCAAGCCAGCCGTTTCGTCACCACAGGCTATCTATCACTTTCGCAACATCCGAAACCGCGTTTGAATTGGGTTTTCCGCATTCTGCGAACCACCGCTCCACCACCGATTCCGAAAAGGCAGGCGGTTTTTATGCTTTTTCCCCCGCTACGTCAAGAACATATTAATGGTTTTGTAATGTTTTTACGAAGATCGTTCAGCAACGCTCGCTTATTGACACCGATAGTTGCAAACAAACGCTTCCTCAGCGTTAAAGGCGAAATAAAAAGCCCTTCCGGGTATACCCGGAAGGGCGAGTTCGGAAAACTTTTTATCCTAGGCTTTGGGGGCTGCCAGGCTGCCGTATCGATAGGTCCTGGGCTGCCTGATAGGCGCTTTCTCGCCAAGGTCCGTCAAACCACACAGGCGGCAAAGCTTATCTCCATAAGGCGTCCCTTGGAAATCGGTCCGATCCCGGGAGGAAGCCTCTGACATACTCTTTGAGTTCTGTAGGGTCGACGTGTGCGCGCTCGTTGTGAAGCATCTGAGCCCCCATCCAGAGGGCTTGAGCGTACTGCAACTCTTTCGGGTCTCCTTCCGAACCGACGTATGCAAACCGTTTATCGTTGAAAGGCACAATCTCCTCATTCTTACCGCTCCGAATGTCTTCAGCCAATCGTGCTGTACGTTCGGCAGCTTGCGCCATCAATAGCCCTGTCTTCGTATTTGGCGTGATCACTCCGAGCTTCAGCGCGATGTCGCCCGTCGGCACATCCTTATATTCATCGGGATGCTTCCCTGCGTCTTCAAAAAGTTTCTGAATGCGGTCCGTGCCAACCACCGCAGTGATGATTTCACCGAGAAATTTGCCCATTGTTGCGCGGGTAGCTGCAACTGATTCCGGCTTAAATGTGGTCATTGATAGGCCTCCGTAAAAATTGATTTGGCTAAGCATATTTGGCTAAGCATATACTACCACCTTAGCGGATAAATCTATTGATAAAACGTTTTTATCGGTGCGATACGGCTATTATTCATTTTCATTTTAGGTTAACGATTGAACCATGGCTCACACTCGTTCCGCTTTAACCCTTATCGACGGCTCCGGCTTTATTTTCAGGGCCTTTCATGCGCTTCCGCCGATGACGCGGCCGGATGGAACGCCGGTTAATGCGGTTTACGGCTATTGCACGATGCTCAATAAGCTTTTGGGCGAGTCGGAAACACAGCAGATCGCGGTTATTTTCGATGCGGGCAGAAAGACTTTCCGCAACGAAATTTACCAAGATTATAAGGCCAACAGGCCGCCACCTCCTGATGAGCTTGTGCCGCAGTTCCCTTTAGTTCGCGAAGCAACTCGCGCTTATGGTCTTGTTTGCGTTGAGACGCCGAATTACGAGGCCGACGATCTGATCGCTTCCTATGCCAAAAGTGCGCTTGAGCGCGGGATGAATGTGCGCGTCGTCTCCTCTGATAAGGACTTGATGCAGCTTATTCGCGATGGCGTATCGATGTACGATCCGCTCAAAGGCATTCCCATCGGGCCTGATGAGGTGATGAAGAAATTCTGCGTCACCCCCGACAAGGTTATCGATGTGCAGGCGCTTATGGGCGACAGCACCGATAATATTCCCGGCGTTCCGGGCATTGGCGTTAAAACGGCGGCGGAGCTAATCAATACGTATGGCTCTTTGGAAAACCTTCTTCTCGAAGCTCCCAACATCAAGCAGCCGAAGCGGCGCGAAGCGCTGATCCAGAATGAAGATTTGGCGCGGATTTCTCTCAAGCTCGTTACACTCGATCCCAACGTGCCACTGCCGATGCCCATTGAAAACCTGATTTGGCGCAAAGATCACTATGCCGAGCTATCTGCGTTCTTTTTAGCGCAGGGCTTCAAGTCCCTTTTGGCGCGATTGGATACGGTCAGTAGGACGGGGGCATCCCCTGCCCTCACTGCGGCCAACTCGGCGGGGGGGCCTTCCACAGCCCTTGTCGCGGAGAGCGGCGAGAGGCTTCCTGTGGCCGTCATTCCGCTCGACTATGAATGCGTCCAGACCGAGGAGCGGCTTAATTGGTGGATTGAGGCTGCGAAGGCGCAGGGTTATGTGGCAATCGATACCGAAACGAACTCGCTTACTGCGTGCATTGCCAAATTGGCCGGGGTGTCGCTGGCCCTCGCTCCGGGCAAGGCTTGTTACATTCCTATTGGGCACGTCGACCCCGACGAAGCCCCAGATACTGGTGGATTTAATTTCAGCTTAGGGAAGAGGCCGGAACAGCTTGATCTCAAGTTGGTTGTCGAAAAGCTGCGAGACCTTCTATGCGATCCGGGCACGATCAAGATTGCGCATAACCTCAAATACGATTCTCAAGTTCTTGGACAACATGGATTAACTGTCGAACCGTATGACGATACGATGCTGCTTTCTTATGCGTTGGCGGCGGGGAAACATGGGCACGGGCTCGATGAACTGGCGATGCTTCATTGCCAGCACAAGAAGATTTCGTATAGCGACGTAGCAGGAACCGGGAAGAACCAAATTACTTTCGACCGCGTTCCGCTCGATAAGGCTACAGCCTACTCCGCTGAAGATGCCGACTTTGCGCTCCGACTTTGGCTTATCTTAAAGCCACAGATCGCTCAGCAGCATGTAACGAAAGTATATGAGCGGATCGACCGTCCTTTAGTCCCTGTCGTCGCCCGGATGGAAGCGACAGGCGTGCGCATAGATTCCGACATTCTGCGCCAGCAGAGCCACGGGCTCGCGCGACGCATGAACAAGCTTGAGACGGAAATTCATGCCCTTGCAGGACATCCCTTCAACGTCGGCTCAACGCAACAATTAGGAAAAGTTTTATTTGCGGAGATGGGGTTGCCATGCGGAGCAAAAGGAAAAAACGGGAGCTTCTCGACGGCATCCGACGTTCTTGAGCCTTTGGCAGATTCGGGGCATGAAATAGTTTCAAAGCTTCTCGAATGGCGGTCCGTTGCGAAACTGAAATCAACTTATACGGATGCCCTGCCCGAGCAGATTTGCGAAGAGACAGGGCGGGTCCATACGTCGTTCTCGCTGGTCGGAGCGGCAACAGGACGATTGTCTTCCACCGATCCAAACCTCCAAAATATCCCTATTCGTACTGAAGATGGACGCGCCATTCGCCGCGCGTTTGTAGCTTCGGAAGGCTGTACACTGCTTTCGGTTGATTATTCGCAAATAGAACTGCGACTCGCGGCGGCTGCGGCGAATATCAAGGCTCTCATTCAGGCCTTCCATGACGGGATAGACATTCATGCGCTGACAGCTTCCCAAGTATTTGGGATACCGCTTAATGAGATGACTCCCGAGAAGCGGCGCGCGGCTAAGGCGATTAATTTCGGGATCATTTACGGCATCAGCGGCTACGGGCTTGGAAAGCAGATCGGCATTTCCGCGTCGGAGGCGAGCGCGTTTATTCGGGATTATCTTGACCGTTTTCACGAGCTTCGCGATTGGATGGAAGCGACCAAGGAATTCGCCCGGGCGCATGGGTACGTCGAGACGCTGTTCGGAAGGCGCATTCACATTACAGGCATTACGGAACGGAACGCGGCGCGGCGTAATTTTGCGGAACGTCAGTCGATTAATGCGCCTCTGCAAGGCACCGCAGCGGATATCATGAAGCGGGCCATGATTCGCGTGGTTCCGGCTTTGGGGGAGGCCAGTCTTAAGGCGCGGCTGCTTTTGCAAGTGCATGACGAACTTGTGTTCGAAGTGCCCACCGGGGATCTCGACGAAACGATCAGGATCGTCAAGAAAGTTATGGAGACGGCTCCGTTACCGGCGGTCGAGCTTCGTGTTCCGCTTGTCGCCGAGGCGGGCCATTCCCCGAATTGGGCCGAGGCCCATTAGGAATATATTTTTAACCAAAGCTTCTTCATGACAAAAACATAGCGTTTTCCTATGATGCCCTTCGACAGAAACAATCAGGCTTTGGCTTCATGTTCGGCTTCGGAAATCCTTTTAGTAATCGCCCTCGCCTGCAGATTCCCCCTTTCGTTCCGTATTTGGCGCTGGCATTGGCCGTATTTGCTACCTACCGCAACGTTTTCTTCAATCAATTCGTTTTCGACGACGAGATTCTGATCGTCTCGAACCGGTGGCTGCGGGGGTGGGGACACGTTTCGGAGATATTGACAGTTGCAGGGCGGTTTTTTCAGGCCGTTGCAAATCCTGCTTTATGCCGTGATTTTCAATCTTGCCAAGGCGACGCCATTCTTTTTCCACGCGCTCAACGTGGGGCTTCATGCCGCCAATACCTGCCTCGTTTATAAGCTCGGGCAGAAGATGTATTTCGACCCGCGCGGCGCCTTCGTTGCCGCGCTCGTCTGGGGCGTTCATCCGTTGCATACGGAGGCTGTGAGCTACATCAGCGGGACGGCAGATCCGCTGATGGCGTTCTTCTGCCTTTCGGCCTTGATGGTTTTGCTGCCGGAGTTGAGGTCCTTAAGAATCAAGGCGGCATTTCTCCTACTGATTTTGGGCCTTGCGAGCAAAGAGGCGATGGTGATGTTTCCGGCGTTGCTCACCCTTTGCCTGTTTTACACGTCGCACAGGCCGTTTAGCTATAAAACCTATTTGCCAACTTGGTCGTTCTGGCTGTTTGCGGGGCTTTTTTTCCTTTGGCGGATCGATGCGCCCGGACTGGATGGACCAACCTCCTACGCTCATTTCTACAGAACCTTCGGGCCGCCTCCTCTCAAGCTATATACAGAGGAACCGCTGGTTCGCGTCTATACGTTCCTTTCCACCCTGTTCGAGTACGCCAAGCTCATTGTTCGGCCCGAACATTTGCATATGGAGAGGACTTTTTCAGTCGAGACGAGCTTGACCTCGACCAATGTTCTCGCCGGACTAACGCTGGCGGTTTTTGCGCTCAGTACGGTCATTTATGGAATAGCGGAAAGGCACTTCAGGTCCTTGGGATGGGGCTTTTTGTGGTTCGGCCTTGCCCATGCCCCCGAAAGCGGGCTTCTCGCGCCGCTAAATGCTTTGTTCCTTGAGCATTGGATGTATCTGCCCATGGTGGGGTTATTCCTCGGGCTTGGGCAGATGGGCGTCGAGGTTACGGAAAAATATAAAGCCTTTTTAGGCGCTTTGGGACTCGCGGCTTTGGGTTTTGCATTTTCGATGTCCGTAAAGACCTTCCATCAAAACGAGGTGTGGCGCGATCCTGTTTCACTGTATTCGAACATTTTCGATAGTGGGGAATCTTCGCCGCGCGCCCGGGATAACCTTGGGCTTTACTATCTCAATCGGGGAGACCACGAGAGGGCCATTAAGACTTTCAACGAAGCCATTGCGACGGGTGATGTCTATGCGGAGCCGCGTTATAACCTCGCCATCGCCTATTTGAAAAGATCACAAGATAAGCAGAGCGTTCAAAAGGCCATTGAAAATCTCAAGCGCGCGGTCGAAATACAGTCCGACTTTCTGCCCGCGCATGAAATGCTGGCCGAAATCTATCGGTATCAAGGGCTGAAGGAAAAAGAATCTTTCCACAAGGAACGCGCAGAGGAGATTCGCAGGCGCGCCGAGTAGCAGCGGTCAGTGGGGCCTTGGCGGCGCACGAAGCCCTGTGTAATGTTGCGACACTCACAACGATTCTCGGCGTTTCCATGCCTTTCACCAGATTTTTCGATTCGCTTTCAGACAGCGAACGGCGGTTTCTCCCCTTTTTGGTTCTCGCCGTGAGTGTCTTTGCGGCTTATGCCAATGTGTTCAAC
>CAZLIG010000128.1:0-6240 GCA_964559415.1 uncultured Rhodospirillaceae bacterium | reverse complement strand
GTTAGCCTCGCCACTTCAAAATGGAAAATTCTAGGAGCAGTTCTTTTGCTTAGGCGAAGTTATCCGATAACAACCGCGGCAGTAACTGAAAGCAGTTTGCCGATCCTAGGTAACGTCACAATCATTACCTGCAGTCCCATTCATCGCCGATGGAGACGACGTGCTATATTAACGACCCGTTGAAGTTGGAAAAGGTGGTCGGGTCCTCTGGCGCGATCCAACGGAACGTATACCTTTTCGCTGCAGGCGAACCCATCGGCGTCCGCTTCAACCGCACCTCCGGCCCGTCATGCGCTGCTCCTCGGGCTTGGTGCAGTGGAACGAACTACCACCCCTGCGGGTTCGGCTAAATAATTCTGGATGACACGAACATCGCCAAATCCGCGCTTTCGAAAAAACTCCTTCACCGGTCCGGCCTGCCTCGGCCCCGCCTGGAAAACGCCATATCCGTCTTCCCGTGCAAGTCCGGCAAAGTCCCTTGCCAGCCATGTGAAAAATTTCAGGCCATCGTCTCCGCCATCAAGGCTTTCGAGAGGATCATGGTCACGCAGTTCCGGCATCAGGCGGGGAATATCGCCTGTTGCGGCACGGGGAGGGTTGGAAATAACGAGATCGAACTTTTCCTCAATTCCTTCAGCCCAATTTCCGATGCGAAAGACAGCGCGATCTTGCAGCGAATTTCTTACTGCATTGCGTTGGGCCAACTTTACCGCCTTTTCCGAAAGATCAACTCCCATTCCGCTCGTTAGCGGCAAGGCGTGAAGAAGCGAAAGCAACAGATACCCAGATCCTGTCCCAAGATCAAGAATGCGAGCGTTCTCCCGGCCTTTCAGCAACTCCACCGCATGATCGATAACGTTCTCGCTTTCGACGGTTGGCGCATAAACACCCGGACCGGCTTCGAGGTCGATATCCCCGAACCTTACCGTTTCAAGTAGCCGAGAAAACGGGATGCGGCTCGCTCGCTTCTCGATCAGCTTCTCAATCAGACGTCCCTGACGCTCGTTGACCTCCATGCGCCTTGAAAGCGAGAACTCCCCGTGCTCGGTCCCGCGAACTACATCGATAATCTTGGCGACCTCCGACTGCGCATTAGGCACACCAGCTGCCGCAAGTTTCTCTATAAGGTCTTGGGTTTCGATCAGCATGGGTATAGTTGCTTATGCGGAGGCAAAAAGCTTCTCAACCGCCTTTCCAAGACGGGCCATGCCTTCAAAAATGACATCCTCATTGACGCAGGAGAAGCTTAAACGGCAGGTCGAAACGTCATTCTTCCCAACATAGAACGGATGCCCCGGCACAACGCACACTTTGTTAGAGATGGCGAGGTCCGAAAGCTTCATGGCCGAAAGTCCGTTCGGCAGCGTCGCCCAAAGGAACATTCCGCCTTCCGGCTTCGTGTGTTTGACAGACTCCGGCAGATACTTCTGGAAAGCCGCCACCATAGCCTTTTGCTGTGCGCCGTACTTCTCGACAATTTTCGCGATATGCGCATCGCAATCGTTGTCGGCCAAATACTGGGCTACAATATGCTGAGAGAAGGAGTTGGTATGAAGGTCCGTCGCCTGCTTTGCGACAAGCATTTTTTCATAAAGCTCCGGAGGCAGCACGACCCAGCCGAGCCGCAGGCCCGGTGTAAGGGTCTTCGAGAAGGTCCCGAGCAAAATAGTGTTTTCGGGACAAAGGTTCATGAATGAAGTCTTATGCGTGCCCGCAAATCTAAGCTCGCCGTAGGGGTCATCTTCGACAAGATAAGTCTTGGTGTTTTTCACCACCTCGGCAACCGCGCGCCTGTTTTCATCCGAATATGAGACGCCCGAAGGGTTCTGGAAATTCGGAATGACATACATAAGCTTCACGCGCTTGCTCAAAGCCTTCTTGAGGCCGCCAACGTCAAGGCCCTCATCCGAAAGCGGAACCATTTCGAACTTGGGTCGATAGAACGATAGCGCCTGAATGGCTCCGAGATACGAAGGCTCTTCGAGAACAACCGTATCGCCCTCGTTGACCAACACCTTGCCAAGCAAATCCAAAGCCTGCTGCGACCCGCAGGTTATCATGATGTTGTCCGCAGAAACGCCTTTGACCCCGCGCTTGCGGTACCGCTCAGCAATGAAAGCCCGAAGCTCTTGCAACCCGTCGCTCGATGCATACTGAAAAGGTGCGCCCCCAAGCGTGTCGTAAACCTTGTTCGTGGCCTTCTTAAGCGCTTCGACCGGAAACAGGTCTTTGTTCGGAAGCCCGCCCGCAAAGGAGATCATTCCCGGTTCCAAGGCGGTCTTCAGGATTTCGCGAATAAACGACAGCGGCACGTTCATTACACGATCCGAAAACACTTCGTTAAAATCTTCCCCGGCAAGAGCAACCTTTTCCATTGCATTATCCTTCTTCCATAAGCCATCCGAACCGGACAGCCGCAATTAAATATTTTGCTGGGAGGTGGGCGGTTCTGCCAGTGGCTCCGCCGCAGCATCGCGCAACAGCGAAAGCATATTCCCGATTTTCTGGAAAGAAAAGCCCGTCAGCTTCCCAATACTTTGCAAACGGGAGCTTTATTCACTATGTCTCGCCGTTCATAAAGCAGCCTCAGCCCGTCTAAGGTAATCATCTGATCTACCACGTCGATGGTGGTGCTTTCATGCTGAATAAGGGTCGCAAGCCCGCCTGCGGCAATCACTTTGGCCTTAATGCCAAGCTCCTTGCGCATCCGGGTCACAAGCGCATCGGTCTGCCCCGCAAACCCAAAAACGGCACCGCTCTGCATGGAATTAATGGTGTTCTTCCCAATGGCCGTCGGTGGCGTCTTGAACTCCACCGGATAAAGCCGCGCCGCGTGCGAGAACAGGGCGTTCATTGAGATCGAAATCCCCGGCGCAATCGCGCCGCCTAGATAGTCGCCGTTTTCCGCAATCGCGCAAAACGTCGTCGCCGTACCGTAATCGATAACAATCAGCGGCCCGCCGTATTTGGCGAAAGCTCCCACGGCATTACAAATCCGGTCGGCACCTACTTCGGCGGGAACGTCATACCGTATGGTCATCCCGAGATTACATTTGGCAGAAACATAGAACGGCTCAACGCCAAAGTATCTCTTGGAGAATTCGGTGAGGTCGCGGTTAACCGGAGGCACGACGCTTGAAACCGCCACGTCCTTAATGTCGGTGGCAACGAGTCCTGCGGAAGCAAGCAGCCCGTTCACAAGCGCTCCATACTCGTCCGCCGTTCTCCCGCGATCCGTTCCCAGCCGCCAGCTTGCGAGAATCTGGGCATCCTTGCCGAAGCCGCGAAAGACCCCGAGGACAATGTTGGTATTTCCGACGTCCAGTGCGAGTAGCATAAGCTTATCCTTTCTTCCTGCCTACCATCTCATCTTCCAGCTTCGCTAGCCTTTCCCTCATAAACGCAAACACGCGCTTTGAGGTTTTCGCATTGTCAATCGAAGCCACAAGCTTCTCGATTTCGTCCTTCTTGCCTTTTAGCTCGTTTGCTGCCGCTGCCAGCAACGGCAGCGCTCGCACGACGTTGTCGCAAATATTGATGGTCGCCGTCTGAGCCGTTCGCGACATTGGATTCAAGTCGATCGAAATGACCTTCTTTCCCCAAGCCACAAGCGCTTCGGCTCTGTCGCCGTCCTCAAGGGGAACAACCACGACATCGGCCTTCGCAATTCCTTCTTTGTCTACGCTTCCGCGCGCAGACGCCAAATTCGGAACGCGCGCTTGCGGATCGACACCCAGAACGTCGGTATTGCCGTAAGACGCCAAAAACTCGGCAATCATTTTTTCGCGCTCATGCGTGCGTCCATAAAATACATTTACTTCGACCTTGGCGGGCACAGCCTTCGCCAACGCTGCAATTGCGTCGGGGGCGAGCACGGCGGTATTTCCGTTTATGCTGATCACCGGCCACTTCGCCGAGAGCAGAAGCGCAGCGGCTTGCCGAATATCATCCATAACCGGGGCAGGGGTTGCCTCGCCGAGAAGGTAATCGAACGCCTCGCCGCGCCCATGAGAAATAGGCCCGGTTTCGGCAACCATGCCGGTCTTCGCGTGTTCGGCAATAGTATAACGCAAGCGCAAAGATGCAGCGCGCGGATGGGTGTCAGGAAGATCGTGCATTGTAACCAACCCCTAATAAAATCAGAGCTAGAAAAGGTATAGGGACAACAGAGACTAATTTGAAGCGTGTTTTTTGACCCAGTCAACAAACCTGTCCATCCATGACTGAGCGAACTTTTTGCTTAAGTCGCCGATATTGCCGTCGTCAAAAAGTCCCTCTCGCATCTGCAAAAAAGCCTCGGGTTGCCCCATTGTGGGCATATCGAGATACGCCAGTATGTTGCGTAAATGCTGCTGCGCCATGGCTGTGCCGTTCGCCCCGACCGATACTCCTATGACCCCGGCAGGCTTCCCGACCCACGCGCTTTCACCATAGGGCCGCGAGGCATGGTCGATGGCATTCTTGAGGAACCCGGGAACAGAGCGGTTGTACTCGGGCGTCACAACGATGATCGCATCAGAGTCCAGGATTTCCTTCTTAAGCCTTTTTGCAGGCTCCGGTTGGTTGATATCGTCATCCTGATTATAAGGAGGAAGATCGTCGATCCTCAGTTGGGTAAACAGAAACTCCGGCGGCGCAAGCTTTTGAAGCGCATCCGCCAGCTTCTGATTAAATGACCCTTTTCTGAGGCTTCCGACAACCACGCCGATTTTGTAGACGGTCATAAACGCCTCGCTCAAGAAAAAAGAAGCCTCGCCGGGCAGTTGGGATGGGGGAACTGCCACGGCGAGGCTCCTCCGGTTGCTGGGATCGCCGCAACCTAAGCCGTCTTGATCTCGATCTTCTTCGAGCTTTTCTTCTCCTCGGGAAGCTTTGGAAGCGTCACGTGAAGAACGCCTTTATCGAACCGAGCCTCGATTTTCTCCTGATCGACATCCTCGGAAAGGGCAAGCCTCCGTTGGAAGCTCCCATAAGTTCGCTCGACGATATGCCACGTGTCTTTCTTCTCGTCACGCTCGAGTTTTTTCTCGCCGCGAATGGCCAAAATCCCATCGTCAAAAGAAACGTCCACGTCTTTCTCGGTTAATCCCGGAAGCTCTGCGGTGACATGAAACGCCTTGTCGTCCTCTCTGACGTCAAGCGCGAACGACATGGCCGCAGCTTCGGTCGGAACACCTGAAGGCATCGCTTGCCAGGCATCTTCCAGTGACCGCTGGATAGCCCTGCTGATGGACGAAAACGGATCGCCGCCCATATCCGTAAAACGGGAGGGAATAAAAGAACGCAAAGCCATAAAAACCTCCTTCATGTGAGTGGTGTGACCGGTCGTGATAGAGGTAAGGTCGGCGCGGAGAAATTAAAGGGGAAGAAACATAAAAGTATTTTGGATTGCAGGACTTGAAATTGACCAAAAGCATATCTAAATGAAACAATCTTTGAAGAATGCCATAAAAAGACCATTGGAAGTTAACGGTGCATTCCCGTTAGATAAAGCCTCTACCCACGTTTCCGGTTCCGGAAGTCCCCAATTACCCTAGAAATTAGCAATGCCCGACGCCTCATTCACCGGATACATATCAGTCGATGGAGAACCGACGCCTTATGCCGTTTTCCGCTCTAAGAAACGCAAGCGCACCGTCGCGTTCCGTTTCGAGCACGACGAAGGCCTTCGTGTATTGGCTCCGATGTCGGCAACGCCGAAATCGATCGAGCGCATTCTGCAACGCCGCGCCTCATGGATTTCTCGGGAACGCGCTCGCCGAGGGTCCAAAAAAACGAAAGAGAAATTCACAGAAGGTTCGTCATTCACATACCTCGGTTACCCATGCACGCTGAACATAACGCGTGGCATGGAAGCCGCGCGTTTATGCCGCCTGTTGCCGCGACGCTTTCATATTCATGTTCCCGAAGATATGTCACCGCAGAACTTCCGCGAGGAAGTTCGCCTTGAACTTTTGCTTTGGGTCAAAAAACGCGCGCGCACAAAATTGAAACAGCGTGTGGACATCTGGGCAAAAAAGCTGAACGTGCAATACAAGAAGCTTCTTATCTCCAACCCGCGCTGTCGCTGGGGAAGCTGTTCTGCCGATGACATTATCCGCCTCAACTGGCGCCTGATGCTAGCGCCTTTGCCTTTGTTGGATTACGTCGTTGCACACGAGTTATGTCACGTCCGCCATAAAAACCACTCCGCGCGTTTCTGGAACTGCCTCGCCAAAGTCATGCCGGACTGCCAGTCGC
>CAZLIG010000127.1:0-6286 GCA_964559415.1 uncultured Rhodospirillaceae bacterium | reverse complement strand
TGCCTTTTTCGAAGACCAGCCATGCGTAGCCGCTGCCGAATTGGGCAACGCCTGCCTCGATAAGGTCTTCCGTAAATTTTTCATAGCCGCCCAAATCCCGGCTTATTAGCTCCGCCACTTTTCCGGTCGGTTGGCCCCCGCCTTCGCCTTGCGGCTTCATGCTTTCCCAGAAGAAAGTGTGGTTCCATGCTTGCGAGGCATTGTTGAAGAGGGAGGTTTTGGCCGAGTCTTTGGCTGTGCGGCGGATGATCTCGAGGAGGCTCAGGTCTGCAAGCTCGGTTTTTTCGACAAGCTTGTTGACGTTGTCGTTATAGGTCTTGTGGTGTTTGCCGTAGTGGAATTGGATCGTCGTCGCGGAGATGATGGGTTCGAGCGCGTTTTCGGGCCAGGGGAGCGGCGGGAGAATAAAAGGCGCAGGCATGATCGTTCTCCTTGTTCGAGGAAAGGGAGTCGAGTTTAGAACAAGAGAATACGATGGATGGTGGCCCTTCGAAAAGACTTTACAGTATTTTATTTCGATTTTTCGAAGCTGGGCGGAATGAATACAAATGTTCTCGACGGGAAAATTGCGCCCTCGCTCATGTTTTCGAGGTTCACGCCCGTGGTGCGGCCCTGGGCATCGGCGACTTTCCATTGGCGAAGCTTGAGGGGCTTATCCTCAAAAACGAGAGTCAGGCTGCCTTGGCCGGGGTCTTTGTTTTCGACGAGCGAGACTTCGATTTTGGCGGGGAAGCGTTCGATTTTGGTCACCGTCACGTCGCCGGAAAGCCTTACCGGGTCGCGCAGGATGAACTCGGCAAGGCTTGAGTCTTGAGGGACGTTGGTCTGGGTTTCCATCTCGCTGTCCCAGATGTGAACCATGCTGCCGTCGGCAATGATGAAGTCCTTGCTTGGCGGATCGTAGGTCACGCGCATTTTGCCGGGGCGGGAAATTGCGATTTGGCCGCGCATCATGCCGCCTGCGTCATCAATTTGCAGGAAATCGGCGGAGACGGTTTTTAGGTTGTTGAGATAGGTCTCTATGCGCGCGAGGTCTTGTTTGTCCTGAGCTGTGAGTGTGTGGGCTTTGACTGCGGCTTTGGCCGGGGCTGCGTACGCGGAGCCAAGGACGCAGAGCGATGCGAGCGCGAGGGCGACAATGAGGACGAGCTTTTTCATGTCGAGACAATGGCGGAAAATTGAGGCGAAATAAAGGGGAAAAGGCGGCGGACGGAGGCCTATTCGGCGGCTTCGGGATATTGAGGGACGACGCGGGAGGCAGGGAAGGTTAGCGTGACTGTCGTGCCTTTGCCGAGTTCGCTTTGAAGATCCAACTTTCCCTCGTGGAGTTCGACGAGGGCTTTGGTGAGCGGCAGGCCAAGGCCGGTTCCCTGATGCTTGCGGCTTAGGGCGCTTTCAATTTGACCGAAGGGGGCGAGCGCGACGCTTATGTCTTTGGGGGCTATGCCGATGCCGGTGTCCGAGACCGAGATAACCATGTTGTTTTTTTCATCCACCCGCGCGCTGAGGGTGACGTTTCCGCCTTCGTTCGTGAACTTGACCGCGTTGGTGAGGAGGTTCGTCAGAATCTGCTTCATCGCTTTTTCCTCCCCTTTTAGTGCCGGGATGTTTTTGGGGACGACGAGGTTCATGCGGACGCGGCCTTCTTTGGCGCGGGCGGCGACGAGGCGCGAGACGGAGGTCACGATTTCATCGATATTGAGCGCGATTTCCTTGAGCTGGCGCTTGCCTGCTTCAATTTTCGACATATCGAGGATGTCGTTGATCAGGGAGAGCAGGAGCTGTCCGGAGTCGTAGATGTCTTTAGCATATTCAACGTACTGCGGGACGCCGACGTTTCCGAACATCTGGTCCTTGATGATCTCTGCGAAGCCGATGATCGCGTTGAGAGGCGTGCGGAGCTCATGGCTCATGTTGGCCAAAAATTCCGATTTGCTGCGATTTGCGAAGTCGGCTTGCTCTTTCGCGTTCATCATCGTCATTTCGGCTTTTCGGCGCTCGGTCACGTCGTAAAGGGTACACTCGAAGCCGAGGGAGTCGCGCGCATCGAGGGTTTGGTGCCCGCTAAGATGTACCCACAGGATGTCGCCGTCTTTCGTGTAAACAGCGCATTCATCGGCATGACGCTGCTTGCTTCTGACGTTTTCGAGCCATGCCTTGCGGTGGTTCGGGTCGACGAAGAATTCTCCATTGAAGTCCGGTTGGGCTCGGAGAAGTTCGGCGGGGGTTTCGTACTTGAGGAGGAAGGCTAGCGTCGGGTTTGCGCTTGTCCACTTGCCGTCGCCCGATAGATGGAAAATGCCAATGTCAGCGTTTTCGAACACAGCGCGATATCGCTGTGCGCATTCGCGAAGTTCGGCAATCAGTTCTTCGCGCGACAGGAGGTTTGAAGTCTCTGACATTCCAATGTTTTTGCGCCAAAACAACTAAAAATACGTAAACGACCGGAAGCGTTTATTTCCAGCCGTGTAGATAAATAATGTCGAACGTCGCTTTAACAAGACCTTCGGGGGTGCTGAAGCGCTCTTCGTACAAATCTTCGGCCCTGAAAAACACCTCTCGGCTCGTAAAGCGGCGGAGGCGGTCGACGCGGGCGTTGGTTTGGGCCATGCGGCGGAGGTCGAGCATCAGGGCAAGCATATCTTCATACAAGACGGTGACCGTTTCGATGTCTGCGACGGGGAGGGTGAAGTTGGCCCGGCGGAGGAGATCGCCGGCGGTTCGGAGCTCGATCATTGGGGAGATGCGGGGGCTTGCGCCCCCGGAAACCTCGATTTCGGCATCGAGGAGGCACTCGCGCAGCTCGTGGAGGGTTTGGCCGCCAAAGAGCGAGGCCACGAAAAGGCCGCCCGGTTTCAGCGTTTTATGGATTTGCGCCAAGGTTTCCGGCAGGTCGTTGATCCAGTGGAGCGCGAGGTTGCTTGCGACGAGGTCGAAGCTTTCGGGAGCATAGGGAAGTGCGCCGCCGAAAAAATGGGATGAAGGCAACATTGCGCCGGAGAGGAAGGGGGCGGGGCTTAGGTCCAGCGGCGCGGCGAAAGAGCGTTTGATCTCTTCAAGCCTTTCTTTGAGCTGTGTCGCGGCGTCTTCGAAAAGGGGGGCGGAGAAGCCCGGCCCAGCGCGGTCGAAATGGCGTTTGACAAGATTGTGGTCGAAGACAAGCGGGCGTGGGGCGTCTGTCATGCCAGCCTGTTGACGACTACTCGATTTCGGCCTGCCTGCTTAGCTTGGAGGACGGCAGCGTCGGCACGGTCGAAAACGTCTTCGGGGGTTTCTTCTTCGTGCGGGTAGGTAACTGCGACGCCGATGCTGATGGTGATGGTGAGGCCTTTGGGTTCTGCGGCAAGCATCACCGGGGTTTCCGAGACGCGGGTTCGGACGCGTTCCGCGATTTTCTCGGCGTTATGAAGCTCGGTGTCGGGCATGATGATGAGGAATTCTTCGCCGCCCCAGCGGACGAAAAAGTCGGAAGGCCGGACGCTGTTCGTGAGGCGTTGCGCGATTTCCTTTAAGACGATGTCCCCGGCGGGATGGCCGTAGGTATCGTTGACCTTTTTGAACAAGTCCACGTCGATCAATTGCACCGATAGCGGCTTTTTCCTATCGCGGGCGTTTTTGATGAAGCGCGGGAAGTGCGCATCGAGATACCGGCGGTTAAAGGCTCCTGTCAGAGGGTCCACAAGCGCAAGCATCAAGTTGTGTTCGAAGCCGCTACGGAGGCGGTCGTAGTTCCGCTTGTGGCGAAGCTGAGTGCGCGTGCGGGCAAACAACTCGTTTTGGTCGAGCGGGCGCAACACGTAGTCATTGGCGCCGAGGTCGAGGCCTTTGGCTACCTTTTCCATGTTGTCGGGGTTCGCGATCATCACGATCGGCAGGTGCCTTGTTGTGATCTCGGTGCGGAGGATGGGGCATATTTCAAGGCCGTCTTCAGACGCAAGATCAAGTTTGCAATAAACCATGTCTCCGGGCTTTGCCATGAGAGATGCTCTTGCTTCCTTAAGGCTTTTGACCGTTGTGATCTTGGACGCTATCGGGGCAAGGGTGCGCTGGATGATTTCGCTGTCGGCTCCTGTGTCATCGATAATCATAACGGCGCAGTTGCGGACATTGAGGGGGTCGGAGAGCGCCTCGGCGACTTCGGGAGATAGCTGAAGGGCCGTTGCTTCGCGCGAGCGCCATTCGTCCATCAGGACTTTCATGCGCAAAAGGGAACGGATGCGCGCCATGAGCGCGATGTCGTTGATCGGTTTGGTCAGAAAATCATCGGCACCTGCCGCTAATCCTTTCACCCTGTCTTCAACATCAGAGAGCGCGGTGACGATGATGACGGGGATGTGGGCGGTTGCAGGGTTTCCCTTGAGGCGGCGGCAAGTCTCAAAGCCGTCCAGTTCGGGCATCATAACGTCGAGGAGAATGAGGTCGGGCTTTTCTTCGGCAACTTTTTCAAGAGCTTCTTTGCCGTTCTCGGCTGTCGATACGATGTAGTAATCCCGGGCCAGTTTTGCCGCCAGAAGTTTTACATTTAGGGGGGTATCGTCAACGATGAGGATGCGGGCGGACATTTTTGGGTGCTTGTCTATAAGTATTTTTTTACGGTGGCGATGAACTGGTGAACCGCGATGGGCTTTGAGAGGTAGTCATCGCAGCCTGCCGCACGAATTTTTTCTTCGTCTCCCCGCATCGCGAAGGCGGTGATCGCTATGATGGGGATTGATTTTAGTTCTTCGTCGGCTTTGAGCCAGCCGGTGATTTCGATGCCTGAAACCTCGGGAAGCTGGATGTCCATGAGGATCAAGTCGGGATGATGTTTCCGGGCGAGGTCCATGACCTGAAAGCCGTCATGCGTATGCAGCGTGCCGTAGCCGTGCGCTTCGAGAAGATCGCGAAACAGCTTGAGGTTCAGCTCGTTGTCTTCAACGATCATCACGAGCTTTTTTCGATGCATATCGTAGGTCATGGGCAATTCTGAGATCGCAAAGCTTGTACTTCTTCGAGCGCGCCAATTACCGAAAACTCGCCGTAGTCCACTTTCATGTGGCGGACCACGCCATTCGGGAGGAGGCTGATATCCATTTCGTAGTCCGGCTCGCCGGTTTCCGATTTTACTTTAAAGAAAGCGAGATGCACAGGCCAATGCGTTTCGGACAACAATGCGTTTTTTTTCGCTTTGGTCTTAGTCGCCTCTTTGAGCTTTTCCGCCCTGCCCGAGACAAAGGCGCTGATGTCGCTGGAGCCATCTTCGTCCGTTCCGTCGAAGACGCGTCGCGAGAAGAACTTTTCCCCTTCTGCGGCTTTCTGGAGGATCAGCTCGGTATGGGCGGTGGGGAACAGGGTTCCGGCGGGAAGATCGATGGTTTTGTCTTCGGGCGTGGTGTACGTCACGGAGACTGTTCCATCGGGGTTCTGAACGGCTTTGCCCCGGTAGTTCTCGTTCTCCTGCCCATTTGTGGTGCGGCGAACGTTGAAGTTGTATTTCTTGCCGTCCTTGGATTCCCACGTGAGTTCGGAGCTTAAGACGTCCTGATCGTCGCCGTCGGCATAGGAAAAGCGCAGGTGGAGTTTTTGCTGAATGACCCAGGCATCACAGACGTCTTTCCATTCGAAGGCCATCGTGCCGGAAACGTCCGAGACGGGGCTGCCGTTTTTGGCCGAGCCGAGCTTCATTTTATAGACGGCCCGGTGGGGGGCGATAGGAGAGGTTTTTTGATGCGGAACCGGGGCGGGCGCAACGTTTTCCACGGCGCGCGCCGGGCAAAGGGAGCACGCACCTGAAAAAGCCAAAGCAACTAGGATTAAAAAACGACGCACCTATGCTCTCCGGAAGGACCGAAATTCTCTACCTAATACCCTGAATAATGTTAACATATTGTCAAGTTTTTCAGGCTGAGGGCCCTCGGGACTTGGCTGGACGGTTGTGTGCATAGGGGCAAAAGAATGTCAAAGCCTGAGTTTATTCTTGCGTCATCTTCGCCAAGGAGATTGGCGCTTCTTGGGGATATTGGGATAGTACCGGATAAGGTTTTGGCTGCGGAGGTGGACGAAAGGCAGAAGCCAAAGGAAAAGCCTTGTTGTTTTGCCGAACGGATGTCTCTCGAAAAATTGCAGGCCGTTGCGGCGCGGGCGGGAGAGGAGGCGGCGCTCGCGAGCCTGCGCGACTCCGGGCGCGAGATGCTCGAGGTGCAGGCGCATTCGGAGACCCTCGGCCACGCAAACCTGATCCGCTGCCTGCCGGGCGGCGAGTTCGAGGCGGCGAGCGACCCACGCTCCGATGGCAGCGCGGAGGTCG
>CAZLIG010000126.1:0-6355 GCA_964559415.1 uncultured Rhodospirillaceae bacterium | reverse complement strand
TTATGACCGAGGCTTCGATTGCGCATTTCAGGACATCGTATCGCGCGCTGTTCGGGGCGGTCACGGATGGGGATGCTCTTTATGAGTCCGTAACGGCGGCGAAGCGGTTTCCGGGCGTGGAGCATTGGCTGGGGCTGTTTTATCCGAAGTTGTTCAGCCTTCTAGACTATATGCCGGAGGCTTGCGTTGTTTTCGATCATCAGTCAATGGAGGCGCTTGATGCGCGGTTCCAGCAGATCGAGGATTTTTATCAGGCGCGGCAGTCGCTTTATGAAGCATCGAAGAGGGCCAAGAAGAAAGACGGGAGTGTGCCTTATAAACCGGCTCCTGTTGACACGCTGTATTTGACGAAGCCTGTTTTTGAGAAGGCTCTTGAGGGGCGAGCGGTGGCGACGTTCTCGCCTTTTGCAATTGTCGAGGGCACAGGCATCGATTGCAAGGGCCAGCGCGGCAAGGATTTTGCTGCGGCTCGGGCGACGCAGCAGGAGAAATATCTTTATGTTGACGTTCAGGCATATATCGAGGAGCAACAGAGGCAGAACAGGCGGGTTGCGCTGGCTTGTTACAGCCAAGGTTCTGCGGAACGCTTGGCGGGGCTTTTGCGGACTCATGCGATTTCGGCGCAGACGCAGATTGGTTCTTGCGAAGCTTTGCGGAAGCTTGATCCGAAGCTTGTGGCACTCATTATTCTTGGGCTTGAGCACGGGTTTGTGTCTCCCGACTTGGCTATTATTACCGAGCAGGACATTCTGGGGGACAGGCTGGTTCGTGCTCCGCGCAAGAGTCGGGCCGCGAAGCAGTTTCAGCTTGAACTCGGTTCGCTTAATCCCGGGGACTTTGTCGTTCATGCCGAGCACGGGATCGGTCGGTATGAGGGGCTGGAAAATGTTTCGGTTCTCGGGATATCGCATGACTGCGTGAAGCTCGTTTATGACGGCGGAGACAAGCTTTTTGTTCCGGTCGAAAACCTCGATTTGCTGACTCGCTATGGCGGGGAAGAGTCGGGGGCGGTGCTCGATAAGCTCGGAGGGCTTGGCTGGCAGCAGCGCAAGTCGAGGGTTAAGAAGCGCCTTAAAGACATTGCGGATTCGCTTATCAAGATTGCGGCGGAGCGTGAGATACGGAAGGGCGAGGTTATCGAGACTTCCGACGGGACCTATCAGGAGTTCGCGGCGCGGTTCCCCTATGCCGAAACCGACGATCAGGAGAAGGCTATCGGCGATGTGCTTTCCGATCTTTCGAGCGGCAAGCCGATGGACAGGCTTGTTTGCGGCGACGTTGGGTTCGGCAAGACCGAGGTGGCATTGCGCGCTGCATTCGTGGCCGTGCAGGCGGGTTTGCAGGTGGCGGTGGTGGTCCCGACGACGTTGCTTGCGCGGCAGCACTATAACAACTTTGTGAGCAGGTTTCGGGGTTTTCCGATACGGATCGCGCAGCTTTCGCGCATGGTTGCAGCGGCGGAGGCGAGGCGCACGAAGGAGGATATGAAAGAAGGGCGCGTGGATATTGTTATCGGAACGCACGCGCTTTTAGGGAAGGAGATTGCGTTCAAGCATCTCGGTCTGATGATTATCGACGAGGAGCAGCACTTTGGCGTTAAGCAGAAGGAGCGGCTTAAAGAGCTACGCTCTGAGGTTCATGTGCTCACTCTGACCGCTACGCCTATTCCGCGAACGTTGCAGTTGGCATTGGCGGGAGTCAGAGAACTGAGCCTTATTGCGACGCCGCCGCTTGACCGGCTTTCGGTTCGCACGTTTGTGCTGCCTTATGACCCGCTGGTTATTCGCGAGGCTTTGATGCGTGAGCATTATCGCGGGGGGCAATCGTTTTATGTTTGCCCCTATATCGACGATCTTGCGGGGGTGGCCCAGAAGCTGAAAGAACTGGTGCCCGAGGTCAAGATCGTCATGGCTCATGGGCGCATGACGGCGACGCAGCTTGAAGATATTATGACGGCGTTCGATGCGCGGCAGTTCGATGTGTTGTTGGCGACAAACATTATTGAATCCGGGCTGGATATTCCGAATGCAAATACGATCATTCTGCATCGGGCCGACAGGTTTGGGCTTGCGGGTCTTTATCAGCTTCGGGGCCGGGTCGGGCGCGGGAAGTTGCGCGGGTATGCCTATTTCACTTATGACCCGGCCAAGACGCTTACAAAGACGGCGCAGCAGCGGCTTGAGGTCATTCAGACGCTTGAGCAGCTCGGGGCTGGCTTCCAGCTTGCGAGCCATGACATGGATATTCGCGGCTCCGGCAATTTGCTTGGGGAGGAGCAATCCGGGCACGTGCGTGAGGTCGGCGTCGAGCTTTATCAGCAGATGCTTGAGGATGCGGTAGCGGCGGCCCGAGCCGGGACCGGAGATGCGGCAGAGGCGCCGGATCGTTGGACGCCGCAGATCAACATCGGCCTTTCGGTCATGATTCCGGAAATCTACGTAGTCGATCTTAATGTGAGGCTCGGGCTTTACCGCCGGTTAGCCGAGGTGGAGGACGATGCCGATATCGAACCTTTGGCGGCGGAGATTATCGACAGGTTTGGGCCAATGCCTGCTGAGGTCGAGAACCTTTTGCAGACCGTGGCGATCAAGCAGCTTTGCCGGAAGGCGGGGGTCGCGAAGATAGACGCGGCTGCAAAGGGGGCAATTATCGCCCTGCATAACGACAAATTTTCGCATCCTGAGCGGCTGATGCATTGGATCAGCAATAACGCCGGGACGGTCATGGTGAGGCCGGATCAAAAAATCGTCGTGCTGCGCGCGTGGGAGGACCCGGAGCGGAGGCTTGAGGGGGTGAAGAGGTTACTTGGAGAACTGGCTTCTATGGCGTCTTAGGCTTAAAGGCGTAGTGAGCAATATTCGCTCGTAGCGCTCTTGTAGCCATCGTTGAGAAGGAGGCTGTTTCACCCTCAGGTTTGCCTTTCAAGTAATGGCGCTTGGAAAGTCTATACATCAGCCATGTGTTGCCGAGGAGAGCGGCGATCGTTACACCGGCGCATACGCGAGGCTCCAGTGTAATTTCTTTGCCTGCAAGTTGCATGACTATGGTTGCCGCAGATGCGGCTGACCCAGACTTAGCTTTTTGGAGAATAAGCGGCAGCGCTGCGGCACCGGCTATAAGAGATCCAACGGCCATCCCCGTGATCTCGTGCGTTGCCAGCCGATACACACCTTCTCCCAAAGATACTGCATTGAAGGGTTTCTTTTTCGACGCGCTTGTCGAGCATTTTTTGCCGTTACTGCGAGAGGAAGTATCTTTAGTACAGGGGGCAGCCTTTTTTTCGGTCCGCATGTAACTCTCTACAAAAAGTTGTTGAAGGCAGTTCCCGATACCTTAGTTTGGGGGGCTTGAAAACGTCCGGCTTTATTTTCACGGTGCGCAAGGGGTTTACCGGATGTCAAATTTTGAATTCATTTTGAGGTATATGCGCCCTGTAGTTCTCATTTTCGAGAGCCATTAAAAGGGTTCCAGAAGGACAAAAAAGGCTTACGATTACAAGCTATTGTCATGAAAAAACCGGCGGAGGACGCTGGATGCCCCGGCTGTTTAACGAAACAGTTGGAAGTGCCAAAAATCGTGCTAAAACAGGCATCTTTCCGGCGTTCTTAAAGAAGTGCGTTTTATGTCCGTTGTCGTTCGATTTGCTCCCAGCCCTACCGGATTGCTTCATATCGGCAATATCCGCGCGGCTCTGTTCAACTACCTGTTTGCGCGTAAAGAGGGCGGGACTTTTATGCTCCGCCTTGACGACACTGACCGTGAGCGCTCGACCGAGGCGTTCGCGGAGGCGATCAAGCGCGACATGACCTGGCTCGGGCTGACGTGGGATGCGTTTGCACGGCAGTCCGATCGGACGGATCACTACAAGGAGGCGCTCGAAAAGCTTAAGGCTTCGGGGCGCGTGTATGCTTGCTATGAGACGCAGGCTGAACTCGATCTTAAACGTAAGACGCAGTTGGGGAGAGGATTGCCTCCGGTTTACGATCGCTCTGCCCTTAAGCTGACGAATACGGATCGTGCCGAGTTGGAGGCCAAGGGGCGCAGACCGCATTGGCGGTTTAAGCTCGACTATGCGGATGTGACTTGGGAAGATTTGGTTCAGGGGGCGAAGGTTTTGCATCCGTCTGCCATTTCGGACCCTGTTGTCGTTCGCGAGGACGGGGTGCCGCTTTATACGTTTTGCTCGGTTGTGGATGACCTCGGCGACAAGACGACTCACGTGATTCGCGGCGAGGATCATGTGACAAATACTGCCGTTCAGATTCAAATTTGGCGTGCTTTGAGCCAGTCGCCTCCGCCTGTTTTTGCGCATTATCCGCTGCTCGTGAGTTCCGAGGGAATTGAGATGAGCAAGCGTCTGGGGACGCTTTCGATTGCGAGTATGCGGGAGCAGATGCAGATCGAGCCTATGGCGATTAATTCGCTTCTTGCGAAGCTCGGGACTTCCGAGGCTATTGCGCCGCGTTTGGCTCTTTCGGAACTCGCACAGGAATTCGACTTTGCCAAGATTTCTCATGCGACGCCGAAGTTCGATCTCGAGGAGCTTAAGGCGATAAATGCCAAGATTTTGCATTTTACGCCGTTCTCTTCGGTGAAGGAGCGGCTGGCGGCTCTTGGGGCGGCGGAGGCGACAGAGGCTTTCTGGAATGCGGTTCGGGCCAACCTGAACACTGTCGCGGATGTGAAGATATGGGCGCAGGTTGTGTATGGAAGCATCGATCCTATCGTAAAAGAAGCCGAGTTCCTTATGCAAGCGGCAGCGCTATTGCCGCCGTCTCCGTGGAGCGAGGAGACTTGGCGAAGCTGGACCGAGGCTTTGAAAGCCAAGACGGGGCGCAAGGGGAAGGAGCTTTTCATGCCGTTGCGCCTTGCTCTTACGGCTTTCGATCATGGCCCCGAGATGAAGCTGTTGTTGCCGCTTATGTGCGAACAGAAGGTGCGCGCCAGACTCGCAGGGAAGGCTGAATAACGAGCCATTGTATCTGGGGAAGCGTTTGGTTCGATACCTTTCGTTGCCAATATTGGTTGGTCTTTTTTGGTTAAAATACAACTAGCACGCTAAGACTCGCGATGGTATAGTCCGTCGCGTCTGCAACTCTTAGTAGAGGTTGGTTGTGCCGACGATTAGTGCGCTTAGGGCCTACGCTCGCATTCTGGTGGTGGACGATAGTTCTTTCGAAAGGCGATACCTTTCCGAGCTTGTCAGGAAGGCCGGATTCAACAACATTCTGACGGCGGAAGACGGTGAGGATGCGCTTCAAAAGACCGCAGATTTCAAACCCGATCTTGTTCTCCTCGATTTGGTGATGCCGAAGCTTGACGGCTTTGGGTACATCGAACGGTGCAGGAAGAACAAAGATTTTCCCCGGATGCCAATTCTCGTTCAGACGTCGATGCATGATCGCGATGCATGGCTTCAGGCACTGGCCATAGGCGCTGATGATTTTTTAACAAAGCCTTTGGATGCGGCGGAACTGACACTTCGAATGCGCGTGCATATCGATCGTTTTCTGATGTTTTGCGAGCTTGAGGATATGTGCAGGTGTCTTCGGATCGAGATCGACTTCTGTCGCAGCATGATTGCCTGGTTTATGAGAAACGGCGCTTGGCCCAACCGGATGCATACCTTCAACAAGCATCATGAAGTGCTTCAGCAGATCCTTTATACCGCTGCCAAGTAACAAAGACCGAAAATTTCGCGCAAGCCTTCTTTTGCGAATCGAGTCGCGTGTTATGGTTAACAAGACTCATGCTTTGTTGCCACGAGTAGAACCTTTCGGAAAGGAAGATTCAGATGCTTAGCAATCTAAGAATAGGGAAGCGGTTGGTCCTTGTGGTTGTCGCGATGCTTGTGGGCATGGTTGCAGTAGGGTCAATCGGATTGATTAATCTTAAAAAGAATCTTCTTCATGATCGCGAGGCACAGACAAAAGTGACTGTGGAGAACGCTTACAGCGTTGTCGAGTACTTCTATCAACGAGTTCAAAAAGGCGAGATTGACGAGGCCGATGCCAAGAAGCGCGCGCTTGGGGCCATAAGCGCGATGCGCTACGACGGGCAGAACTACGTTTTTATCGTCGACTATGAGGGAACCTTTCTTGCGCATCCAAAGTTTGCAGGGGAGGTGCATCTGGAGGATTTGGACGCCAACGGGCTGCCTTATATGCGCAAGTTCATTGAGGTCGCTCAGAACAAAGGCGACTATGTGAACTATATGTGGAAGCGCGATGCCGCGAAGCCGCCTGTTCCCAAAATCAGCTATGTCATGCCGTTCAAGACGTGGGGATGGGGCATTGGAACCGGCATTTATGTCGACGATGTTGACGCGGAGTATATGAAGAACGCGCTGCAGATT
>CAZLIG010000125.1:915-6369 GCA_964559415.1 uncultured Rhodospirillaceae bacterium | reverse complement strand
TCGTTACTCTCTTTGGCCTGCCTGACATTACTCTCTTTCTCTCATACAGCGCACGCCCAGCCGCAGCAGGTTCAAGATGCGGCGTTGGAAGCGACAACGGTCAGTATATATAACTTGCTGGTGGAAATGAACGGCTACGTCCACGAGATGGCGGGCATGTTCGGAGAGATTCAAGGCGCCATTCTCGATGCGATGGACGGCGCGGGAGACGGAGCCTACGACGAGCGTCTTCTTATGGCAATAACCGGCATGGATCCTGGAAATCCCCGCTTCACGTTTTACAACACGAACTACATTTTAAGTGGCGGTGCTCTCGACGGCGAGGATCCCCCCGCCGACTCAAATTCGCCGGTTTCGAAATACTTCAACCTTCTCTCGTTATCGGGTGGTATCCCGCGCTTGATGAGAGTCGGTGACCCGGCATTGTACAACAACGATTATTTTGACTACCAGACGTACAACAACAATTCGCTCCTTCAAAATGCGCTCTTGGGACCGAGCGCGACAGGCCACACAAATCTTACAACGATGTCAACGGCGGACGCGGACGGCGCTCTGCTGTGGACTAACAACGCGCTTTACGACACGAATGCGGGTACCATAGCCTCCGGCACTGTGCAGATGGACAATCCTGCGGCGGTAAGCGGTATGTTGGTCAATAGGGCGGCCTACTCCACAGCCATAGCCAAGCCCCTCCACTATAACGACGGCGCAAAGAGAACCCCCGATACGATGGCGAACGACCCTGCACGCGCGTTCAAGTTTAGATGCGACATGGGCTTCAACCCGAACTGGGAGGGCGCTGGAGATGCGGAAAGCGACTTGGTCCTTGCCATCAATAACAGGTGCAACAGGTCCCACAACCATGTCCGCAAGGATCGGCAGCTCAATTCATTGCTGAACCATATGCAATACGTTGCTCCTCCCGATATGCAAGACCTAGCGTTTGGCACGCCAAGCTATTACCGGTGGCAGACGATGGTTACGTCATCAAGTCATTCCGACTATATCGACGTCATCGCGGCCGCAAGCTTCTGTATGAACGTGTCGTTAAAAGCTTACCCTGTGGTTCCCGCATCGTCCGACCAGACGAGGTTGGATATCGCGACGGCGGTTATGTACCGCGAAACGATCGACAGCAAAATAGTCTCCGATTGCTGGCAATTCTTCGAAGAACGGGTAGCCTACCCCCAGGGCGCGAGCGCCAGTTTTGGCACGCTTCACGAACGGCAGGCTGCGCTGTGCCACGAGGACTACAACAAGCGCATCATCAATGAAGAGCAGATGAATCACTGTAACCAGTATGGCCGCAGCGCGCTTCAAGCTCGCCGCGATTTGGCATACAGAGCCTACTCTCCGACATACATCCGCTATTTGAACTCGCTGGGCGTGCAAACCCGCGAACTGATCTTGGCGCAGGCCCTAAGCGAGATCGAACGCTTTGAGCAAACTCTGTTGATGGAGCGCCAAATCATGACAGAAGCGATGGCGCTGCCTGAGCGTCCGCCGATCTCCAAGAGCTACGACAGATCGTCAACAAAAATACGGGTTGAAGAATAGGCGATCAAAACGGCGGGCAAGCAAAAGTTGTCCGCCGTTTTTGTATCGGAGGAAGCCACTCAAGATTGCCTGCCTTTCACTATTTACTAACATTTTAATGCAACTATCCCCCACCAGGGGCTTCACGGAACCTGAAAAAGCCTCTATAGTACCTTGCCCTTCGCGAGGTGCTTTAGGCGGATGTGGCTTGCTTTGTTTAATAAGAGGATTGAGAGATGGCTGAGGATTCCGACAAGTCGCGGATGCAATCGCTGCTAATGGCGTTTCGTCAGTTGGGCTTGCCGTTGTTGCAGGCCGTGAGCGAAGCCCAAAACAAGTCGGAAATATCTCAAGATGCGCTGAACACGGAAGCGTTAGCGCCGCTGATCGACAGCACGGTGATGCTAAGTCAAAAACTCGCCGCGCAAGTTGGCGCAAGCGAAGAGCAAGTCGATGCATGGGTCCGCTGGGCTTTAGCCGGAGCATCGGCTCAAGTTGTCGGCGCGTCTTACAAAATGGCAGGCCGTGTCCTTACCGAGGAAGAAGCGGATCAAATTGCCTCGATAGCCATCGGCCTGCAAGGCAAGTTCAAGGCGCAAATTCCAGCGGGACAGGAAAACCTTCCCAATACCATTGCGACCTTCCGCGCAAAAATGCTCGAAGCGATGGTGCCGGTCGTCGGCGCCGTGGCGCAGTATTCTTTTGGCCGCGCCGAACACGCGCTTCTCGCCGAGGTTGCGGAAAAGCTTGTAAAAACAGCCGATCAGGTTACGCGCGCTCTAGCGCCTACGGGCGCTTCGCCTGAAGAATGGCGGCTCTTGTGCTGGTACGTTTTGAAAGCCGCTGGCCAAATCTACATGGAATCCCATTTTGCCGAAGCCGACCGTCTTCTCTATATGCCGGCGGAAGAACGCTCGGCTTACTTTGCCGAACACGGTCAGATCGTTCCGATGCAGCAGGTGTGGCAAGCGTTTAACCAGCGCATGGCAATGCTCGCGACTCTGGCGGCATATCTCGATGTTCCCGAATCCGCGAAACTCGACTCCGAGGGGTGGTAATGCTCACAGCACAAGCTTTTGCGGCATGCATCCTTCTGGCGGCAAACACCTATCACGTTCCCCCCGCAGTGATGATAGGGATTATGCATGTCGAAGGTGGCCGTATTGGGCAGGAAGTAGGTCCGAACGTCAACGGCACTTACGATCTCGGTCCGATGCAAGTCAACACGCGGTGGCTCCCCACGCTGCAGCGGCTCTGGAAAGTGGATACCGCAACGGCCCGCTCATGGGTGCGGGACAACGGCTGTGTAAACGTCCACGTGGCGGCCTGGATATTGCGCCAAAAGCTGGATGATACGGGCAGCCTTTGGGCGGCTATCGCTGCATATCACTCATTAACCCCAAGTAAGGGGATTCCTTACGCAAACAAGGTAATCGCCGTCATGGACCGTAAGGGCTTGGTGAAGCACGACGTTCCATTATACCCAACCACGCGCTACGCGCAGAAGTGAGGACCTTATGGGGGGATGGCTGGAAAAGATTACGGCGGGGGCCTCAAAGTCTTTGAATCAACTTGCAAATCCCAAAAAGAAAACCGGAATGCCCGCCAAGCTTCAGGTGCCTTCCGAATTGCCGACGGCGACAATCATCTACGGGATTGCATCGGGGCTGATATTCGTCGACGCTTTATACCTGCTTGTTCGCGGAAGATGGTTCACGGGACTCGTGATGATGGTTATCGGAGGATGCCTAATGGGATTTGCATTGCATTACCTCAAACATCAGGATTGAACAGGGATTAAGTGTAAGCTATTAACGTACAAGCGCGAATCAATCGGAACCGCAAAATGACCATAAGCAAGACGATACTCAAGGTAACTATCGCGACATTGCTCTTAGGTGGATGTAGCGAATGGAATCGATGGTGGTCCGATTCGCCAAGCTATCAATTGGAATCGGGAACCCCGGTAGCAACGCAGCCCGACATCGTTTCCGTCAAGCTTGCTCAAGCCGCTGACAAAGCCTCAAAGGCGCTTGATACGATCGCCAACATCGAACATCACAAAAATCCAGCCGTGCCGCCGATCCAGAAGGATTACTCATCGGCCTCCCCGGCCATGATGCAGCCGGTAACGCTACGGTGGTCTGGACCCATCGACCAAATAGCCCGTGTGCTCGCCGAGCGCGCCGGGATGCGTTTCCGCACGGCGGGCCGTACGCCGGGCGTTCCTGTGGTTGTGAACGTCGACGCATACCAGCAGCCGATCCTGTATATTATGCGCGACATCGGCCTTCAGTCTGGGTCGAAAGCCGATCTGTTGGTTGACCAAAACGAGGGCGTTGTCGAGGTGCGGTATGCTGCTGCTGACCAAGCCCGCTAAGCGAGCGAGCCACATAAGCGTCGCGGTCTTTGCTTTTCTTCTCGCCGCCGTTCCGGCGTGCGGTTTTGCACAAGCAGCTCCCGATGCGACTGTAGCTGGCTCTGGAGCCGAAACTATCGATATGTTCGGCACGATGAGCTATGAACAAAGCGAAGTCTCGCCGCCGCCCCCGGTGCTTGAGGACCTGCAAAACCAGCAAGCGCCCGCAGAAGTCGAAGAAGGAAAGGTCACTCTTGGCCTGCAAATCAGGACCGATGCCATAAGGGAAGCTGCGTTATCCTATGGCGCGCGCGGAGGCCTCGCCCACCGCACATTCGAAATCCAGCGTCGCCTCGCCGAGTACGACACAAGTATGTCAAAGGCGTTTAATTTCCAGCGCCTTCTTATCTCGGCCCCATCGGGCCTGCTTATCGAGCCGCCCATTATCACCGAAGGCCAGCGTGCGGTAATCGTGAACTCCGGCGGCCAGTCGGCAGCCGTGGCGGATCGCATCTATCGCATCAACCGTATTGCAAGAATCGTAACCGCGCCGCGCGATTGGCGGCTCTACCTCGAGCGCGATTGGGGCCGCGTAGATCCCCCCGCGACAATCCTTTTGCCGAAGAACGAAGAAGAAATAGCCGCTTGGAAAAAGTTCGTTAAGCAGGGGTGGGAGCTAGGCCTCAAGCAAGCCGAGGAAACATTCGAAGCCGACATCGAACGAATGCTTAACGACTACACGGGCATGATTCGCTATCGCGAACTGTTGGCTCAGGGAATGGTCTCTCCGCCCTATGCAACAGCCGACGACCGTGGTGTCACGGGCGGCGGAAGCGAAATGCGTATCGGTGATCGCGGCGTCGCGATCATGGGGCAATCCTCTCTAATCTCTCAAAGCAACGTATGGACGCCAGTCAGTCGTTAAACGCCAAGGCCGAAGCACTGGCCGAAAAGATAGGCACATGGCCAAATGAGCCAATGCGTCTGGGCGAGGAGCATATTGAAGACTTGCTTCTTTGGTGCGTGAACCAAAATGCAAGCGACACGACGCTCCAGACCGACAGGCCTGTGTACATCGAAGTCGACGGCATCTTGTTCCCTGTCACGCGCCGCTATCTAGACAGCGCCGACATGGCCAATGCCTTGCAGAAAATCTACGGTCCCGACGCCTTGGCAAAGCTGGCCTCTGGCCGCGACCTTGACCTTTCGTTCGAAGTCCGCCCGGACCGCAACACGCGCCGCCGCTTCCGCGTCAACATTACGGCGATTCTCAGCAAAGGCCGCGACTCGGTTCAAATCACATTACGTACGTTGCCAAACCTGCCGCCAACGCTTCAGGAACTCAGCGTCGAACAAAAGTTGATCGAAAACTGGGCGCCGCGCCAAGGGCTGATTCTTGTGACAGGCCCCACCGGCAGCGGCAAAACGACGCTTCTCGCTGCGGGTTGCCGTATGTTGATCGAGCGCGATCAAGGCTGCGGTAAAATGCTTACATATGAAGCTCCGATCGAATACGTATACGACTCCATCGTCGGGCCACGCTCCTTGGTGGCTCA
>CAZLIG010000125.1:0-905 GCA_964559415.1 uncultured Rhodospirillaceae bacterium | reverse complement strand
TCCGAAATTCCGCGCCACCTCCCGTCATTCGCGGCTGGCATCCGTAATGCCCTCCGCCGCAAACCCAATATCGTCCTCGTCGGCGAGTCGCGTGACCGCGAGACAGTCTCCGCTGCGGTCGAAGCAGGCCAAACGGGCCACTTGGTCTTTTCGACGGTGCACACAATCGGCGTCGCCGCAACGGTTCGACGCATGGTCAGCGTCTTCGATTCTTCCGAAAGAACGGAACGCGCCTACGCCATGATGGAAACGCTGCGCATGGTCGTGACGCAGGCTCTTGTGCAAAGAGTCGGCGGAGGCCGCATCGGTCTGCGCGAATTTCTGGTGTTCGACGAAAAAGTCCGCGAAACGCTTCTCGACCTCCCGGTTGAGAGATGGACAAGCGAAACGCGGCGTCTCCTCGTTAAGCACGGGCAGACGATGGAACAAACGGCGACGAAAGCCTTCAAGGATGGGCTGATTGATCGCCGCACGTTGGTGTTCCTGACAAAAGGCTTCTCCGACGAAGAGCAGGAAGCAGGCTTTGCTGAAGCGGAAATCGAAGAACTGGAGAAGGACGCGTAAGGAGCATGGATATCCATTGGCGCAATTCGCAAAAACCTGCCCGCTTTTTCGCGGTGGATGCGCGCGCCTTTGCGGCTGTTTTCCTGTGCCTTATCCACCTTCGCTTTTGGACCATCATGCTCGCAATCGTCGTGATGTTCCTTTTCTGGGCCTTTGAGCGCCGAGGGCTAACGTTCGAAGCGGCTTGCCGCGCGCTCCGCGCATGGATTCTGGGCCGAAAACGCCCCGGAACCTTGAAAAAATATAAGCGCCACTGGGTCGACTTCGGCTAAATCTGAAGCTTTTGCCCGACCTCTTTTAAAAAAGCGCGGCTATGATATATTAAAATCATACCATTTATG
>CAZLIG010000124.1:0-6390 GCA_964559415.1 uncultured Rhodospirillaceae bacterium | reverse complement strand
CGGGCGGGGTCGAAGAGGCCTTCGGCGGCTAGTTTTTTCTTTCGCTCTTCTAGCATCTTGAGCAATGCGCCGATGCCGTTGAGGGCCATGGCTTCGATAACAAGCTGGTATTTTGACTGGCCGGCATAGGTTGTGAGGCGGCCGGTGCAGACGACTTCCATGCCTATTGCGGGTTTTAAGCCTAGCTTGCTCACCTGCCCTTTCCAGCAGACGGCGGCCAAAATGGCGGTGCCTTCCTTAAGCGTGATGTAGACGTGGCCGTTTGTGTGGTGTTTGCATTCTGAAATTTCGCCACGGACGCGGACGAGGGAAAACGTTTCCTCGACCGTCTTTTTGAGACGGTTCGAGATTTCGGTTACGCTGAACTCGGGCGTGTTGAGGCCGGGGCGAGGAGTGTCGAATAGCGAAGGAGACTGGTTAACCATTCTTGGAGAATAGAGCTTTGGCTAGCTTGGCAAAAGCTTTGTTTTCAGTAATCATTGCGGTTTTTGAGGAAAATGGTCTTATACCGCGCAGACGCGCGGCGATGGATTCGCTTTCGCGGGAATGACGACGTTTCTTTTGTTAACCAGTATCGGACAAGATTGATGGTTATGCTTGCTTTCTCGCGGTAAATGGCTATAAACGGGCGCTTATTGCTCCTTGCCCCTTCGACAGGAGGGGCTTGACCGGGGTGGCTGTGTCGGGATTGGCTCGGCTCAGGCTTCCGGTCGCATCAACCCAAGGGGAGTGCAGAATATGCCACTCTACGAGTCTATCTTTATTGCTCGTCAAGACGTTCCGACCACGCAGGTCGAAGCTCTGACAAAAGCGTTTACCGACATTATCACGGCTGACGGCGGCAAGATCACCAAGGTCGAGCCGTGGGGATTGCGTAATCTCGCCTATCGCATCAACAAGAACAAAAAGGGCCACTATGTTCTTTTGAACATCGACGCTCTTCCGGCGGCGATTGCCGAAATGGAACGCAACATGAAGCTTAACGAAGACGTTCTTCGCTTCATGACCATTCGCGTCGAAGAACATGAAGCCGGTCCTTCCGCCATTCTGCGCAAGGATGAGCGCAGCGATCGCCCTGATCGCGGCGACCGTGGCGACAGGCCGCAACGCGCTCCGCGCCCTGCCCCAGAGGCAACCTCTTCTGAAGGAGAAAAAGCATGAGCTACGAAGGACGTCCCCAACGTGACGGCGCCGCCGGTGGCGGTTTTGGCGGTTTCCGCCGCGGTCGCAAGAGCTGCCCCTTTACGGGACCTCATGCGCCGAAGATCGATTATAAGGACCCGCAGACCTTGAAGCGTTTCATCTCGGAACGCGGCAAGATCATGCCGAGCCGTATCACGGCCGTATGCGCCAAGAAGCAGCGCGAACTCGCTCAGGCGATCAAGCGCGCGCGTTTCCTCGCCCTGCTGCCTTACGCCGACAAGCGCGGCAACGCGAACTAAGGCACATGAAGGAGAATACACATGATTGAAGTCATTTTATTGGAGCGCATTGAGCGCCTCGGCACCATGGGCCAGACCGTCAAGGTTCGTCCCGGATTTGCACGTAACTTCCTCTTGCCAAACAAGAAGGCTTTGCGCGCAACCAAGGCGAACCTCGAGCTGTTTGAAAAGCAACGCGCCGAACTCGAAGCACGCAATGCCACCGACCGTGCCGCTGCCGAAGCTTTGGCTGCGAAGATGGAGGGCCTTAAGCTCGTCGTCATTCGTCAGGCTTCGGAAATGGGGCAGTTGTTCGGCTCCGTTACGGCTCGCGACGTCGTCGACGTTTCGACGGCCGCCGGGCACGCTTTGAACCGCAATCAGGTTCAGATCGACACGCCTATCAAGACGCTCGGGCTGTTCACGGTCAAGGTCAAGCTTCATCCTGAAGTCACGACCAAGGTCGTTGTTAACGTCGCCCGTTCGCCGGAAGAGGCTGTGACTCAGGCCGAAAAGGCTGCGGCTGCGGCGACCAAGGCCGCGAAGAAGGCTGCCGACGAAGCCGCTGTTGCAGCTATCGGCGCGCCAGCCGCTGCTGAAGCTTCTGCCGAAGCCGCCCCTGCCGCTGAACCAGCCGCAGTGACGGAAGAAAAGCCGAAGAAGGCGAAGAAGGCCACGAAGAAGGCCGACGCCGCCGAAAAGGCCGAAGGCGAAGAAGCTCCGAAAGCCAAGAAGACGACCAAGAAGGCCAAGAAGTCTGACACGGAAGAATAAGAGTTTTTAGGCTTTGAGTATTAAAGGCGGAGGCCGGGAAATCGGCTTCCGCTTTTTTTTGCTTGCGGGGATATGCAAAGGGGCTTTTTGACTTTTTTCCGGGCTGATCTACTATTTCGCACATCGGTATTTTAGGTGAATCACCATGCGGTTGTGCGCTTTCCTTGTCATCTTTTTCTTGTTTGCTCTGACGGGGGCTTCTGCGAGGTCGCAGTCCGTCGTTGGCCCTTCCGTCCTGCACGAGGGTTTTGATATACCTCTTGCCCGGAAATATGTCATGCCAGAGGGAGGTTGCGGTCATGGGCTTGTGGAAAAGCCACCGCATGGGCTGTCCGACGAAGAGATTTGCAGGAGGTTTCCGCACGATACTCCGCCTTTTCCGGTGGAGTGCTTTTATTACCCCCGTTTTGTCATCAAGGTCGTGGGTAACGATGTGCCCAGCGTTCGGATTCTGAAAAACAGCGATCGCGGATCGCAACCCATGTGCACTGAAGCCTCGCAGCCGGGAGAAACCGTCTTTTTGAGCAAAGAAGGAGAAAAGTTTACGGCGGCGTTTATCGGCGCAATAGGCGACTTTGTTTTTCTGCATACTTATGGGGACTTTGGCAAAGGGAGGTGGATGGGGATTTTTGACGTGCAAGCACCTCCCAATCTTTTTGGCGGAGATTTTTATGGGGCCGTTGTGGAGGGCGGGTATCGGGGAGGATTGAAAGTCATTTCAACAGAAGGAGCGCTTAACGTGGAGCATCGGAGCGTTTATCTGTCGCTTTGCTCCCTTGCTCATGACGAAGGCGGGGAATGCTGGAGACGAGTTAAGCGCGAAACGGGCTTAACGGACTCCGACAAGCCTGACTGTTCAGGCGTGGGCAGCACCATGGTTTTGCTTGAGTACAACGCCCTGCTCACCATCAATAATGGACGCGCTGAAAAGACGCCGTTGCCGGGAAGGACGGAATGCTATTCGGTTGATTGACTTGATGGGGGTGCGAGGCCTGCCAAAGAGTGTTCTTCTCTCGTGCAGCCTATATACTACTGAACACTTTGCGGAGCGGGTTGCTCTTGAGGGGCAACGTTCTTTCCGGCTTCGACAAACTTGCAGCACGTCGCATAACCTACCGTACAAGCGTCCGCGCCGTGGCGGTCTCCCCATGGGGAATTTGTCCCATAGGCATCGACAATCCAACCACGTTCTGTCGGCACTGAGGTGTGAATAAAACCGAGATGGCCACAAAGATCGGGATGGGTAATGCCTCCGCCGTTCATGGCAAATTCGTCCGAGGCACAGGTGGGCTGCGAGGTGAACGTTGGGGGCAGCCCTCTCTCGGTCACGATACGGCACGATAAGGCGGAGCAGACGGGAACGCCGTTGTTGATCGCAGAGACCAATTGCCCTGAAGGACACGAAGCAATTGGTTTTGCTTTTGCCATCTCGCCCACTTGCTCATGTATTCTGTCGAACTCCTGATAAACCTTGTTAAAACCAACAAGACCTCCGATCAACAGAGCGGTAAAAAGAACTCCAGATACGGCAAATGCCGCGCGCGAGACGCTATTCATCGATTTCACTCCATACTTGTCAGGAAATCGATTATTTTGTTTTGATTAAGGAAATACTAAACAAATGAGCTAGAGCTCTCCTAGTCACCGCCATTTCAGCGAGCGCCTTTAGCGAAAATCAACGTACTTGCAAGCCATTTATATATACCGCGCAGACGCGCGGCGCTGGATTCCGGCTTTCGCCGGAATGACGAATGGGGGCTTAAGACGAATGGGGGCTTAATTTGTTCATTGCGATATCTTAACGCCGTCTTTCTTTGCAAAAGGGGGCCGTGTGAGAAACCTCCTGTCTTCCAAGCGTTTTTTGCCTCTGCTGGTTGCGCAGTTTTTGGGGACGTTTAATGACAATTTGTTTAAGAATGCGATGGCTACGCTGTTTACGTTCAGGATTGCCGAGGCGGATAGCTCGAAGGCGGGGCAGCTGGTTAATCTTGCTTATGGGCTTTTTATTCTGCCGCTGTTTATTTTTTCGCCGCTGGCGGGGCAGTTGGCGGACAAGATTAGCCGGGACAGGATGGCGCGGCTGATGAAGTTGTCGGAGATTGTTCTCGCTTTTATGGCGGGGGCGTGTCTTTACCTTCAGAGCGTGCCGCTGCTTTTGGCGACGCTGTTCGGGTTTGGGATCGACAATACTTTTTTCGGGCCGGTCAAATATGCGCTTTTGCCTCAGCATCTGCGCGAGGACGAACTGATGACCGGGAATGCGCTTCTCGATGCGGCATCTTTCTTTGCCATTGTATTCGGGACGATTGCCGGGGCGAGCTTTGCGCTTGCGAACGGAGGACTCGTCACCATAACCGCGATTTTGTTTGTCTCTTCAGTTTCAGCTTATGTCATAAGCCGGTCTATTCCGGCGGCCCCGGCCCCTGCTCCCGGCTTGCGCATTTCGTTTGCGTGGTTTCGCGATAGCGTTGCTCTTTTTCGTCATGCGTATCGTCAGCGCGTCGTATTTCTGTGCATTCTCGGCATGTCGTGGTTCTGGTTTGTCGGGACGCTTTTTCTTGCGCAAATACCGTCTTTCACGAAGAGCGTGCTACACGCCGATCAAAACGTGATGTCTTTGCTTCTGATAACCTTGGCGACCGGCATTACCGCAGGGTCTTTGCTGTGCAGCCGCCTGATGCGCGGGGTTATCAGCGCAACGCCTGTGCCGTTTGGGGCTCTTGGGTTGTCGATCTTTGCTTTTCGGGTGACCACTATCGGCACACCGATTTCGACTGAGCTGATAGGGATTTCGGATTTTTTGAACGATGCGGGCGGCTGGCGTGTGGTGTTTGATTTTTTCATGCTGGCTGTTTGCGGGGGGTTTTATAGCGTTCCGCTTTACACGCTGCTTCAAAGCCGCTCGGAGAAAGAGACTCGCGCCCGCACTATCGCAAGCAACAACTTCTTGAATGGGTTTTTCACGGTTGCGGCAGCGGCTTTGGCGGTGGGGATGCTGAAGCTTGGCTTTACCGTTCGCGACATTTTTCTCGCGGGGGCGCTCATGAACCTGTTTGTGACAGCTATTATTGGCGCTGTTGTCCCCTTTTCGCTGCTTCGGGTTTTATTCAGACTTGCCTTTCGAGTTGAGGTGCGCGGGCTTGAGAACTTCGCAAAGGCGGGGGAGCGCGTGCTTGTCATCGGCAATCATACCTCGTTTTTGGATGCGGCTCTTGTCGCCGCGTTTATTCCGGGACCACTCACGTTTGCCGTCAATGTTTACTTTGCCCGAAAGTGGTGGATGAAAATTCTTTTGCGGTTTGTGGATGCCGTGAAAGTCGATCCGGCAAGCCCTTTGGCGACTAAAGCGATGATTGAGCGGCTCAAGCAGGACCGCAAAGGCATGGTTTTCCCGGAAGGCAGGCTTAGCAGAACCGGCTTGCTTATGAAGGTTTTCGACGGGCCGGGGATGATTGCGGATAAGGCAGGAGCGACCATCCTGCCGGTTCATATAGAGGGCGCGAAGTATTCTCCGTTGTCAAATCTGCAGGGGAAGGTTCGTATTCGGGTTTTTCCAAAGATCACTCTGACGATCAGGCCGCCGTTTCGCCTCAGGCTGCCAGAGGACGTTAAAGGAAGGGAACGCCGCAGGATTGCGAGGGAGCAGATATACGATGCGATGTCGGAGGCGATGTTTGCGAGCGGCGAGATTGACACCACGCTTTTGCAAGCACTGCTGAAGGCTCGCGGAACCTTCGGGGGAGATCGCATTATCGTGGAGGATCAGGAGCGTGTAGAGATCAGCTATGACCAAGTGTTTGGCGAAATTGCGGGCCTTGCGAGATTAATTGGCCGCGACGTATCGCCTTCAGAGGAACGAGTTGGCGTGATGCTGCCTAATTCGACGCATACCTTTGCGACGTTCTTTGCTCTTCAGGCTTTGGGGCGGGTTCCGGCGATGATCAATTATACATCGGGGCCGAGCAAGGTTGTCGGCGCCTGCAGGACGGCGACACTGCAAACCGTTGTTACTTCCTCGCGATTTATCGAGTTGCCTCGGCTTAGCGCTCTTAAAGAACCGCTTATTGAGGCTGGAATTAAGATCATTTATTTGGAGGACCTTCGCGCGGGGCTGCGCTTTGGCGATAAGCTTTTTATTCTTGCGGCTCGAATTTTTCCGGAGCTTTTGGTTCGGTCGGCGGTGGAGAAGGCTGAC
>CAZLIG010000123.1:0-6420 GCA_964559415.1 uncultured Rhodospirillaceae bacterium | reverse complement strand
CCGAGATGGCTGGCGTCCACCCTCGTCCTGGGCGGCTTTCTTATCTTCTTCGTATCGATATTCTTCATGATGTGGCCGATGCTGAGCAGCCAGATCGGCGCGCTGATCGACAATCTTCCGGACTACATCATGAAAATCAGGCAACAGCACCTGCCGTGGATTCAAAAGTGGATGGCGCGTTTTTCGCCCGAATATGTCCAGAAAATCACCGAGGCGACGACACAATCGACCGGCGAGGCCGTCGGCTTCGTGGGCCGCACAGTCAAGAGCATCCTCTCCGGAGGCTTTGCGATTATCGACTTTATCGGCCTCGCAGTGTTAACGCCCATCACGGCGTTTTACGTTCTGCGCGACTGGAAGCTTTTAACGAACGCCATCGACGGCCTTATCCCCCGGCAACACTACGCGGTCATCAGGGAGCAACTCGGGAAAATCAACGGAACCCTCTCGGGCTTTCTTCGCGGTCAGGCCATCGTAAGCCTGTTCCTCGGCGCTTTCTATGCGATAGGCCTGACATTGAACGGCCTCCAGTTCGGCGCGACAATCGGCGTCATAGCAGGCATCCTCTCGATGATCCCCTATGTCGGAACTTTCTTTGGGTCGATCACGAGCTTTATATTGGCTGCCGTGCAGTTTAGCGGCGACTGGTTCCGCGTCGGAATGGTGATGCTGGTGTTCATCGTCGGAAATATCATCGAAACCTACTATCTGACTCCGCGCCTTGTCGGCTCCCGCATCGGGCTGCATCCCGTCTGGGTCATGTTCGCCTTGATCGCCGCCATCAAGTTGGCCGGATTTACGGGCGCATTGATCGCCGTCCCCGCCGCCGCCGTCATCGGCGTCCTGATCCGTTTCGGCATCAGGCAATTCAAGGAAAGCGCGCTTTATAAATGATGCGACAGCTACCCCTTTTGTTGCCGCACGACGCGGCCATGAGCGCCGACGACTTTCTTATAACTCAGTGCAACCGCGAAGCCGCCGCATGGGTCGAAAAATGGCCCGACTGGCCCGCCCACGGCCTGATCGTCACAGGCCTCCCCGGAAGCGGAAAAACGCATCTCCTGAACCTGTGGCGTGAGAAAAGCCAAGGCAAGCTGATAGAACCCCAAAACCTCGTGGAACAGGACCTGCCAACCCTAATAACGCTGAATCCCGAATCCCGAATCCCGAATCCCAACTCCTGCTTCGCCCTCGACAACGCCGATGCCGTAGCAGGAAACCCCGCCGCCGAAGAAAACCTTTTCCACCTGTTCAACCACCTGAAGGAAACCAAAGGCTGGCTGTTCCTCACAATGGCAGTCGGCGCAGGCCAAGCCGGATTTGCGCTGCCGGACCTAAGGTCGCGTCTCCTGACCCTTCCCGCAACCGCGCTACTGCCTCCCGACGACGAACTTCTCGAAGCCCTGATCGTCAAGCAGTTCCGGGACCGTCAAATAAACATCGACAGGGCAGTCGTAAGCTACATTTCCTCCCGCATGACGCGTGATGCCGCCAACATCCGCGCCATCGTCGAACGCCTCGATCTTGCCGCGCTTGCGGAAGGATGTAAGATTACGGTTCCATTGGTTCGCAAAGTATTAGAAACAGATAATGACAACTGAAAAAAAGCCGGTCCCCGTTGCGCTCGCGCTGGGGTCGAATATGGGAGATCGTTTGGCGGCGTTGAAGAATGCGGTCTCGGCGATGAGCATCTGCGTCGAGGTCGAAAAAGTCTCCCCCGTCTACGAGACAGCCCCCGCCTACGTTAAGGATCAACCGGTGTTTCTGAACGCCGTAGTCCTCGGCACGACGACGCTCGAACCGCTGGCGCTTCTCTGGTCCCTCAAAGACCTCGAAAACGAACTGGGCCGGACCCCGACGTTCCGCTACGGCCCGCGCGCCATCGATATCGACATTCTCTTTTACGGAGACACGGTTCTTGAAATTCCGGAACTGATTCTTCCACACCCCCGCGTTCAGGAACGCGACTTTGTCTTGAAACCGCTAAACGACATCGCGCCTGATCTCCGCCACCCGAAACTCGGCAAGACCGTAGCCGAATTGCTGGGGGCCCTAACCGTCACTCCGATGACAAACCTCGGGAACCTGTTGCCATGACGATGCCCGTCCTCATGGGCATCATTAACGTGACGCCGGATTCCTTCTCGGGAGACGGCCTCTTGCGGCACGAAGATTATGTCGCCCGGGCCGTCGCTCAGGCAACTCAAATGGTTGCGGATGGGGCTGGCATTCTCGACATCGGCGGCGAAAGTTCAAGACCCGGCTCGACCCCCGTCCCGGCTGACGAAGAAATCCGCCGCGTCGTTCCCGTCGTAAAAGCAATAAGAGAAAAGCTGGCCTCGGCCCGCATAGCCGTCGACACCGTAAAAGCAAGCGTAGCCGAAGCATCGTTAGAAGCCGGAGCGGACATCGTCAACGACATCTCAGCCCTGCAAAGCGACGCCCGCATGGCGGAAGTCATCGCAAAGCACAAGGCCTTCGTCGTTTTGATGCACAACCGGGCGATGCCGGGAAAAGTTGAGCGCGACCAAAAAATCGGCGGCTCTTATCTTGGCGCTTCCTGCACAGATGCGGTATCGGATGTTGCTGAAGCTCTTAAGGACCGCATCTCCGAAGCGCAAAAAGCAGGGATCGCGAAAGAAAAAATTATCCTCGATCCCGGAATCGGCTTTGGCAAAACCGTTGAACAGAATTTGGCATTAATTGCGCGACTGGAAGAGATAAAGGCGCTAGGCTATCCTGTGCTCGTCGGCCTTTCCCGCAAATCCTTTATAGGCCGCGTGCTCGACGCGCCCGTGGAGGAAAGGCTTTCCGGAACTGCCGCCTGCCACGCCATCGCCATCATGCACGGCGCGGATATCCTGCGTGTGCATGACGTAAATTGTGCCTCTCAAGTGGCGAGAATGGCTTTCGCTCTGAAAAACGCGCGCGAGTCGACATAAAGCATTGGCAGAAGATGCGTCATCCCTTGTTGCGTAAAGGGCTGTGCTTTGTCATAACAAGGCCACACGTAGGTTGTGTGAGTCGATACGGAGATCGAATTGTTGGAAGAAATAGGCGTACTGTACCGAGGGATGATTTTGGGTCTGCTAATAGCCGCCCCAGTCGGGCCGGTGGGACTTCTATGTATCCGTCGCACTCTTCAAAAAGGCACGCTAATCGGGTTGGCGACGGGAATCGGAGCTGCGTTCTCGGATGCCCTCTTCGGCGCCATCGCCGTCTATTCCGTAAGCGCCATCCTCGGCTTCATATCGCAACATGAAGCCTCCATCCGCATTGTCGGAGGCCTCATCGTTCTAGGTGCGGCCTGGCACACGTGGTTCGACCACCCCAAGCCCCCCCATCAGCCGGAATTCGTCACAAAAGTCATGCACATGAGTCCCGACGACGATGACGACGAGAGCTCCGAGAACGGTGCCTCGCCTCCCAAAACCCACCTTCCGCCCAAAACCGGCCCTATGGCTGCCCTGCGCGCATCGCTCACGGGCTTCATCATCACGATGACGAATCCGCTTACATTGTT
This sequence comes from uncultured Rhodospirillaceae bacterium, assembly GCA_964559415.1. Classification (GTDB taxonomy): domain Bacteria; phylum Pseudomonadota; class Alphaproteobacteria; order UBA9219; family UBA9219; genus CAIXLI01. The sequence goes on along the minus strand of CAZLIG010000123.1, from coordinate 2,897 downwards.
CGCAACAATGGCCTTCGTCGCCAGCTTCGGCACGGCAAGGGGAAAGCTTGAATCAAACGTTTTAATCCTTGGCATTTTCTGCGGCTCAGCCCTGTGGTGGTTCCTCCTTTCGGGAGGCGTCAGCCTTCTGCGCCGCCACTTTACGGAAAAGCGCATCGTAACCGTCAACCGCCTGACGGCAGTGGGCCTCGTCGCAATTGCAGGCTGGGCGCTCCTGAGCGGCCTCGGTGAACTAATGAGTAAGATTTCTTAGAATATAGGCCCTAAAGCGCAAGTCCTGCTGCTTTTTTCCTGAAGCGCCTTGGCCAATTGGCCGGAGGATTTCGAGGAACTTCAATTTCGTTTTCCGCAAGCTTACAAGCGAGTTCAAAAACCATAAGGAAGCGCACATTCTTCTCAATGTCGCTATGCGCCCCGTCCGTGGTCAACGGCACGTAGTTGTTTCTCTCCGAAACCTTTTCTCCTCCATCAACTGGCTTTCTGTTCTTCTCCCGGTTCGGGTCCTCGCTTTCGTCCTCGGGGATTTCTTCCAAAGCGTCGAGATAGGAGTTCACCAGAACGTGCCGCAAAGATCCCGAAAATTCAGGATCGAACGCCGGAAACCCTTGCCCGATATCGGCATCCTGACTGCTTGCAGGATAAATCAATCCCTCATGTCCCTCATTGGACAAATCGTTAATATCGCCCCACTCAAAATGTTGAATGAGGAACTTCTCCGCCAAAAGCGAACTCCTGTCTAAAAGCGAACCTCTTTTCGCAACCTTGATCATGTGTTGTTCCGGGTGAGTGTCACAATCGACATGATAAGGGTTCGGAAATCGCAGCCGCCTTGACAAAAATCACTTATCGCTACGACTGAAGCGCAGGGAAGCTCAAAGGGTTAGCGTCTGTGGATCGAAACTTGCGCTACGGGAAGGAAAGCGCAGATCCCGCCGCCATTTTCCCTTGATAACGGAAACCTGCGCGCTTAGGCGTTTTAAGGAGAGCGCATTTTCAAGATTCTCATCCAGAATTTTCTCCTGCATCTCAACCGGCTGGTCCCGGATCAGGCTGAGAGCTCAACGCCGACGCCCTCCTTCAGCAACACCATGCCGCGATCCTCGAGCGTCATCCTCTTGAGCAAATCAATCGCATCCCAGCCATGTCGGGTGCGTGCCAATACCGGAAAGGCTCCATCGGTGAGAAGAATATCCTTAAGGTTTTCCTGTGGCTGATTTTTCACGAACGCAAGCGCAAACTCATTACCCATCGCTGTAATCGCTCGGCCGCCGCAAAGAACGATTTTCTGAAGAGAGGCATCCATGTCCGCGATGTCATCTAGCGCCGAAGAAAGAAGCCCCGCTTCCTTAAATCCAAAAAGAGCGCCGTCGGCTGCATAAATTTTGGCTCTCATCTCCGGCGGCTGGGTCACTATGCATTCCGCCAAAGCAAAGGGCGTATAAATCATGAGCCGCTCGACAACGCGATCAAGGCAGAGAATGTCGCCCTGTATCTCGAGCCGCTGAGAACAAACGAAATCCATCGCCGCCTTGGGTTTGAACAAAGCGAGATCGGAGATGAATCCGGGGGAGGTCAAGATTTTTTCTCGAACGAGCGGCAACTCGCCTCGAACAGTATCGACAACCCGCGCCGAATCGGCAGGAATGAGCTCCCTGAGAGCCGGCCCCTTGGTAAAAACGTCGACCCGCAAATTCGCAGGCAACTCGTCGATCATGGTGAAGACCTCGAAGCCGTAACCTGCCGAGACAAGCCCCGATAAGCTGCTTTGGATAAGAAAAATATCTCTCTGAGACTCCGGTGGAAAATCGCGCATAAATTTGAGGACGTCAAAACCCATCTCGAACGAAGCGAGCCTGCGAATAACGCCGGGAGACCTAAGGACTTCCGCCTGATCGGAGGTGGAAAGATATCCAAGTCGCTCAACGGCATCTATCGCGCTCCAAATACCGCAGCAGTCTTTGTTGATGTCGTCAAGTTTAAGAATATCGCAGACAAGCTCAAGCACGACCTCGTCAAGCTCGTCGCTTCCGAATTCTTTACAATTTCCCGTAACGCTTCGCATGACAACAAAACCCCAGAAATCGCACGGCACCCAACTAAAACCTGAATCTATGGTTAAGGCGCGCTTTCACCGAGCAAAACCAATAACCCTCTCCTAAAACGCCACAGAAAAAGGGCCGCAGTGTGTTCTGCGGCCCTTCTTTTTGCTTAACAAGCGGAGGATTAGAAATCCATCCCGCCCATGTCGCCCATGCCGCCGGCGCCGCCGGCAGCAGACTTCTTTTCCGGCTTTTCGGCAATCAGCGCTTCCGTCGTGATGAGGAGGCCTGCAACCGAAACGGCGCTTTCAAGAGCGATGCGAACGACCTTGGTCGGGTCGACAATGCCGGCCTTGATCAAATCGCCGAAGTCGCCCTTCTGAGCGTCGTAGCCGTAATTGACGTCCTTCTGCCCAAGCAGATTGCCCACGATGACCGAACCGTCAACGCCCGCATTTTCGGCGATTTGGCGGATCGGAGCTTCGAGAGCCTTGCGAACGATCTCGACGCCGCGGCGTTGATCGTCGTTGGCAACGCGAACCTTCTCGATGGAGCGCGCGGCATAAAGCAGAGCGGAACCGCCGCCCGCGACGATGCCTTCTTCGACGGCAGCGCGCGTAGCATGGATGGCGTCGTCAACGCGATCCTTGCGTTCCTTGACTTCGACTTCGGTCGCACCGCCGACGCGAATGACCGCAACGCCGCCCGAAAGCTTGGCAAGGCGTTCCTGCAGCTTTTCGCGGTCGTAATCGGAGGTCGTTTCCTCGATCTGCTGACGGATCTGAGCGCAACGGGCTTCAATGTCCTTCTTCTTGCCCGCGCCGTCGATGATCGTCGTGTTGTCCTTGTCGATGCGGA
>CAZLIG010000122.1:4318-6480 GCA_964559415.1 uncultured Rhodospirillaceae bacterium | reverse complement strand
TCACCCCGGCGAAAGCCGGGGTCCAGCGCCGCGCGTCCGCGCGGCATAAGACTCACATTCTCGGAAATTGGACCCCCTACAAAAACCTCTCCACCGTCTCCCAAAGCATCTCCAACTGCTCCGGGCTGCTCAACGAATGATCCCCATTCTTAACGAGCGTAAGCCTCAAATCCTCGCACTCCATATGCTCCGCTAGCCGAACCGCGCAAGGCCAAGGCACATCCTGATCCCGCATCCCCTGAAACAACCGCACCGGAAAATCAAACTGCAACTGCGTCCGCAGAACCAAATGACTCCGCGCATCATGAATAAGCGCGCGGGTGATCGGCGCCCGCCTCTCCGGATCGGTCTTCTCATAAAACAGCCCATCCCTCAGCAGCGCATCCTTCTCCTCATCCGTCATCTTGTCCCAAATCAAGTCCTCGGTGAAATCAGGCGCAGCAGCCACCCCCACCAAAGCCCTCACGCGCGCAGCCCGCTGTTTTGCCAAAAGCAACGCCAGCCACCCGCCCATGGATGACCCCACAACAATCTGAGGCCCCTCGGTAAGCTTGTCGAAAACAGCCAGCGCATCGTCCAGCCACCTGCCAATCGTCCCCTCCGTAAATTTCCCATTCGATTTCCCGCATCCGCAATAATCGAACCTGACGAAAGAAAGCTCATGTTTCGCCGCGCATTCCGAAAGAAACGTTGCCTTAGTCCCCTCCATATCCGAAGCAAAACCGCTTAAAAATAAAATTCCGGGACAGCTTTTTTTGCCAATCTGGCGTTGATAAGCCAACCGCCTATCCGCTACACTGAGAAACTCAATGGTCATGATGTTTTCTTTCTTTACAGGTCGATATTTTGAACTGCGCAGGGCAGGGGAGGCCCGTCCACACGGCCTTGCGTTGGCCGCCAAAACGGCATAGGTAAAGCTGCAAGATGAATCAACTTACGGATAACACAACAGCACCGGCCAATAAAGCGCCGCTCTTTCAGGCGCCCTCGCGCCGGGCGGCAGCCGCAGGCGTCCTGCATCTGTGTGCGGACCTCGATTATGGCGACCCCGCACGCGAAACCGTGACTCTCGCAGTGCTGACCCAGCGCCTCGGCTGGCGGGCCATGATTGCCAGCAGCGGCGGCGCCTTAGTCCTGGAGTCCGAACGCGCAGCGGTCAAGCACATCCGTATGCCCCTCAACCGCCACTCGATGTTTGCCAACTGGCGCAACCGTGTCCATCTCGAAGCGCTGATCCAAAGGGAACGCCCGTGCCTGATCCACGCCCACGGCCTCGGCACGGTCGAAATGGGCTGCCGCCTAAGCCTTCAGCACCGTCTCCCGCTGATCGTCGACTTCACGCAGCCGTTGCCCGACCTGCCGTCGACGCACCATGTCGTGTTGCAAATGAACCAGACCTCATGCACGGTCCGTGTCCCGACGCAGATGATGAAGAAGCATCTGACCTCCACCTTCCAGATCAACCCCGCAATTATCTCGCACGTCCCGCCGGGCGTCGACCTCCAAAGCTACAACACGGCCGCTATCAGCGCCGAGCGCCTCCATAACCTGAGCCGCCTCTGGCGCTTGCCCGAGCAAGGCATCGTCGCCCTCATGCCAATGCCGATCGAGCCGGATCTCGGCCACAAAGTCCTTCTCGAAGCCCTGTCGCTTATTAAGGAAGAGAACATCTACGCCATCATGGTTGGCTCCGACCGCAACGCACCCGGCCTCCGTCAGGAGATCGAAAAGAGCGTCGACAACTTCGGCCTGAGCGGCAAAGTCATCATGCCCGAAACCTGCACCGACTGGCCCGCCGCCTTCTGGCTCGCGAACGTCGTGATTGCCTGCAACACAGCACCGCGCGGCCAGAACATGGAAATTATCGGCGCTCAAGCCTTGGGCCGCCCCGTCATCGTCACCGCCTCCGGCGCAAACGAAGAAATGGTTCTAAAGGACGAAACCGCGTGGGTTCTCCCTCCCAACAATCCAAAAATTTTAGCCAAAGCCCTCCACGACGCCGCCCACATGAACACCGACCAGCGCGTCAACCTCGCCGACAACACCCGCTATTTCATCGAAGACACATTCCCCCAAGCCAATTGGTTCAACGGCATGATGGCCCTCTACGAAGCCCTAATGTTCCCCACCCGCAAACCCGGACAAAACACCTCCGCCAAAGT
>CAZLIG010000122.1:0-4308 GCA_964559415.1 uncultured Rhodospirillaceae bacterium | reverse complement strand
AAAGTCGCCTAGGACCCGCGAAATTAAGTGCTGTGCTACAAAGAAGCCCTAAATATGTGCTGATGACATAAAAGCGGGCGAACGAATATCAGCGACAAAGCTGGGCAATCCTGCCCTTAACGTCAGAACTCCCCACGCCTGACCCATTAACAAGAAGAGAGAAGGGAGGTTTCGGTCTATCAGCAGGGTCCACCGCCGGACGACGAGTGCACTGATTGGATACAATACCAAACACAAGCTGTGTCCCAGGAACGGACAATTTTTCAAATACTGCAGTTACCTTGTCAAAAAACTTACGTCGGCATCCATCAAAACAAGTCACCCTGAACAAAGGAAATCCTGAGAAAGCCAAAGCTTCCACCTTCAACGCGCCAAATCCCTCTGATCCGAGTCCCAAGTTAAGGTAATCTTGAACCAGTTGTGCATTTCCCTGTGCCAGTGCTATCGGATCCGCCCAATCCATAATAACTCCTGCTATGCCTGTAATGCCCCGACGCTGTAAAAACATACACCCACCGAATACTTGCATCAATCAACACGGCACTATTAACCGTTGTTCCGCAAGTAAAACTGCCTCTTAACCGTATGTTCTCCCGAATTATCCTTTAAGAAACGCCCACGACGACCGACAGAAATCACGAACCAAGTCCAAGCTTTCTAGCAGCCTTGGCTTCGGTCATTCTTGCAATCCTGCTTGGCAAATGAGGACTTCCGACACCCGGCCCCGCCACGCGAACAGTGAACCTAGGAGCCTTATCGAAAACCGGGAGAGTGCACTGGCTAGCAACAACCTTAAATTGGAGTTTGTTCTGAGGGTCTTCCAATTTTTTGAAAGCGGAATTCATGCCCCGCACAAAGCCGCCCTGACATCCATTCCCATAATAACCGACCACAAAAGAAGGAATATCTTGGAAACACAACGTGGCCACTTTTATGCGATCCGATCCACTTTTCTCGGAACGTCCTGAATTAGCATTAAGGTATTTTTGAACTGCCTCAGAGTTTTCCACAGCCTGCGACACAGGATCCAACTCGTCACTCATCATTCAACGTCCCCGGTTCATCTGCACCGAAGATACGTCCGGATAATACTTGCAACAATCAGAACAGCGCCCTTAACCGCTCAAAACACTGAAGTTTGACCGCAAGTAAAATACTACAGAACAACGACGCCTATTTGTTCTCCAAATACGGCTCAAACACCTTCCGCAAATCCTCGCCAATGGCCTGCGGTTCCCGCGTCTTCTGATCGATCTGCACCGAGATCGCCTCGCTATAAGCAATAGGCTTATCCCCCTGATAAAGCGCATTCGCCACATGCAGAGACGTATTCCCCACCTTCGTAATGCACGTACCGATCTTGAGCCGCGCCGGAATATGCAACTCGTTCTTGAACGTAATGCAAGTCCTCACCAGCACGAAAATCTTGTCGCTCCAAGGCCACCCCGGCGTAATCAGGCTGAACAGCCGCGCCCGAGCGTTCTCAAAATACATCCCCATCGAATTGTTGTTCACGTGCCCCAGCGCATCGAGATCGCAGAACCGAACATGATCGTTGGTCCAAAGCCTGTAGCGCGCTTGATTAAAAAATTTACTGTCGTCATCCATGATGAAACTTCCAAAAGAAAGAAAAGCCCACTCATCCTACTCCTTTCCGGGTAAACAACACAATTATGGCAACACGATGCGGGCTTTCCTTGAGAAATCAGCACGTTCATGTAACAATAGAGACCTCGACTTTCTCCAAAGGAGTATCCCCCATGAAAGCCCGCTATTGGATCATAGGAATCGTAGTCCTGCTAGCTCTCTTCGTCATAAGCGGGATCAACATCATTCCCACGCTCGATGAAAAAGTGAACGCCTCATGGTCGCAAGTCCAAAACCAATACCAGCGCCGCATGGACCTCATCCCGAACTTGGTAGAAACGGTCAAAGGCTACGCCAACTTCGAACAAAAGACGCTAACCGACGTTATCCAGGCCCGCGCGAACGCAACGAAAGTCACCCTTTCCCCCGAAATGCTGAGCGACCCTCAAGCCATGCAACGCTTCGAGCAAGCCCAAGGCAATCTCTCCTCCGCGCTATCGCGCCTGATGGTGGTGGCCGAACGCTATCCCGACCTAAAAGCGAACCAGAACTTCCTCGCCCTCCAGTCGCAGCTCGAAGGTACCGAAAACCGCATCGCGATATCCCGAAAGGACTACATAGATACCGTCCAGCAATACAACACGACAGTGCGAACCTTCCCGGGCCGCATCTGGGCATGGATTTACGGCGCACAGCCCAAGCAAACCTTCGCCGCCACCGAAGGTGCTGAGCGTCCCCCGGCAGTAAAGTTCTGAGTTCATACTGAACGATGAACATCAGTCGCCGAATGTGCACAACCCTCGTCATCCCGGCGAAAGCCGGGATCCAGAGCCGCGCGTCCGCGCGGCACATGACTCTTCTAAGTCTCTTCCTGTTCGTCGTGTTTTTCGCCACGACAGTCTTAGCCGCGCCCCAATTCCCCGAACTGACGGGCAGGGTAGTCGACGATGCCCATATCCTCTCTTCCCAAACCATCGCATCGCTCACCCAAAAGCTTGAGGAATACGAGCGCGGCACATCCAATCAGGTCGTCGTCGTTACCATCCCATCCCTTCAGGGAACCGAGATCGAGGAATACGGCTACCAGTTGGGCCGCAAATGGGAGATCGGCCAGAAAGGCAAGAACAACGGCGCCTTGCTCATCGTCGCCCCGAATGAGCGCAAAGTACGCATCGAAGTCGGCTACGGTTTGGAACCGCTCCTAACTGATGCCATTTCCTCCACAATAGTCCAAGGCATCATCCTCCCGTGGTTCAAAAAAGGAGAGATGGAGAAAGGCATCGTCAATGGCACCGATGCCATGCTCTCCGTCTTGGGCGGCAAAGGCATCCCCGGCGGAATGATCGCCCGACCGTCCATTGCGCAAACCCTCTTATTGCTGCTCTTTTTCCTCATATTTATGGTTTTCGCCTCGCGGCATCCGTTTCTCGCCGCATGGATGCTCTCGAATAGTTCCCTCCACATCGGAGGCCGGCATTTCGGCGATGGGGACGGGGGCGGTTTCGGAGGCTTCCGAGGCGGCGGAGGCGGTTTCGGCGGAGGAGGCTCATCCGGATCATGGTAAAACTGTTCACAAAAGCAGACGGCCAAGCCGTCCAAGAAGCGGTCAAACAAGCAGAGCGCACCACAAGCGCAGAAATCGTCGTCGTCATGGCTCCCGCCAGCGACCCATACGACGACTATATGCTCTTGTTCGGCCTGACTGCCGGATCGATCATCGCCATCGCCTTCTGGATCGCGAACTGGGTAATGACCGTCACCGCCTTTATCGCCATTCAGCTAGGCGTCATCGCGATCATCTGGCTAGGCGCATGGATAAGAACGGGATACTTCTATTTTATCCCCCCGCGCATCAAGCGGCACCGGGCCGCCCGACGCGCAGCCGAGGAGTTCGCCAGCATCAGCCGCAGCCTGAAACCCGCCACACCCTTGGTTCTCTTGTTTGTGTCAATCGCCGAGCATCACGTCCAAATCCTAACAAACTCAGTCGTCCGCGAAAAAATCCCCGATGCCTCCTGGCAAGACGTCCTAGACAATTTCACCACCAAAGTTAAAGGCTCCGGCCTCCGCGCCGAATGCATCGAAGCCGTCAACGCCATCGCCGCCCGAACCTCCCAACTCTTCCCCGACCGCCCCGGCAACGACTCCGTAACCGGCCTAATCGAACTCTAACCTCCCCCAACACCCTCAGTTCGTCATTCCGGCGAAAGCCGGAATCCAGCGCCGCGCGTCCGCGCGGCATAAGACTCGACCTCCCTAACCCAAACCTCCGCTCAAAAAACAATCCCTCCACCGTCAGTTTGGTGTTCGTTAATTGACCAAAAGCCAGAGCCAAAAGCCCCGTTCTTTGCCAAAGCCTCCCGATAACAGTATACTTGCCCAACTGGATAAAATTGCCCAACCCCCTTTTCAAGTAACAAAAGACTACCTATCTTCTTCAACATGAAACTCGTCCTCTCCGTCCTCTGTCTTATCCTGACACTTATGGTTGGCGCGAGCGATGGCCGTGCCCAAGCCATACCCCAGTCTAAGGCCCAAATAACGTTAAGCTTTGCCCCTCTGGTAAAGCAGCTCACACCGGCTGTTGTTAACATTTATACGGAAAAAGCGGTCAAGCAGCGCATCTCCCCCTTTTTCAACGACCCGCTTTTCATGGAGTTCTTCGGTGACCAAATGCAGGGCCTTACGCGCGAACGTATGGAGCACTCGCTAGGTTCGGGC
>CAZLIG010000121.1:4338-6669 GCA_964559415.1 uncultured Rhodospirillaceae bacterium | reverse complement strand
GACTTTCACCACCGGCAAACCGCCGCCGTAGATCAACACGATGGACATTTGCAAAATGATGCGAAACGTATCGCGAATGTTGTTGGCGGAGAACTCGGCGAAGCTTTCCGCGCAATCGCCGCCCTGAAACAGAAAAGCCTTGCCCGCCGAAACCTGCGCGAGCCTCTTTTTCAAATTCCGTGACTCGCCCGCAAAAACCAAAGGCGGAAGATTGGCGAGGCGCGTCTCAGCCTCGGCCAGCGCCTTGGTGTCGCCGTAGGTCGGCATTTGCTTTGCGGGCTTCGAGCGCCAGCTGTCCGGAGTCCATAATTGCGTCTTTGTCATAGTCTTGCCTTATATAGGTTGCCGCCCGATCTTATCGGGGGGATTATGAAAACTTGTTAACGATGGGGATGAGAAGCGCGCGTTGTTTCCGGGGTTACCGGAACCAATAAAAGAACGCATAGGAAAACGCGCCGCGCCGGGAACCGGCGGCCAAGACCTGAGAATATGGCGCGTTCAATTTCATGGCATAAAATCTACCAAGGCAACGCCCTGAAAGCAATCGAAAACAAAGCATACGGCGCTGAAGGTTACACAAGCCCGGGCAACAAAGTATATCGTCGAAAACGGATCAATTGTGGCAAATCCGTGAAAAAAGTAGCTTGCCTTCTGGCGTTCCTTGCTCCGCGAGAGGCCGCAGGATTATAAGGCAGCACTTGCCCCATAAACTTTCCGGAGTCTCTCTTATGAGCGACAGCATCGAAGTCTTCGAAACCCCCTATGACATCGAAATCAGCGAAGTCGTCGAACGCATCAAAGAATCGTCCACGCTTCGGCTGAACTCGCTGAAGCTCAAGCTCCAGAAAGAAGGAAAAGAGATCGTCGGCCTGACCGCCGGAGAGCTTGCCTTTCCGCTTGAGGCGCATGTCGCGTTGGCCATGGTGTCGAGGATCATGGCCGCATCGAGTTCGGACCCCCGCACCCAGCAATTGCTGCAATACACGCCTGTTACGGGAACGCCGGAAGTCAAAGCGGCGATCCGGAACAAATTCAAGGTAGAAAACGGCCTCGACTACGAGGACAACGAAATCATCGCAACGGCGGGAGCCAAGGAAGCGTTGGCCGAAGTCTTGCGCGCGCTGGTCCGATACGGGCAAAAAGTGATCGTCCCGACCCCCGCGTGGGTTTCGTATCAGGAGATGACCAAGCTTGCCGGAGGCACGCCCGTCGGAGTCGAAACGGATCCCCAAACGTTCAAACTCACTCCCGAGAAGCTGAGAGAAACCCTCGCCGCGAACCCCGACGCGAAATGTCTTATTTTGAACTCGCCCTGCAATCCGACCGGAGCGGTCTATTCGCGCGAAGAGCTGCAAGCGCTGGCGAACGTTTTGAAGGACTATCCGAAAGTCGTCGTCATTTCCGACGACATCTACGAACACATCCGCTACGAAACGACCGGAAAAGACGGAGAAAAAACGCCGCCTGCGCCGTACGCCACCATGGCCCAGATTCCGGGCATGAAGCAGCGCACCGTCACGATCAACGGCGGCTCGAAAGTCTACGCCATGACCGGCCTGCGCATCGGCTATGCGGCGGGTCCGCAAAAAGTCATCAAGGCGATGGACAAAATTCAGGGCCATTCGAGCGGAAATCCCTGCGTCCTGAGTCAAGCCGCCCTGACGGCGGCTCTCACAGGCCCTCAGGATTTCCTCAAAAAATGGATGGCCGTCCTGACCGAAAACCGGGATCTTGTCGTAGGCAAGCTGAACGATATGGGCCTCGCCTGCCCCACGCCGGACGGCGCGTTCTATGCCTATCCGAGCTGCAAAAGCCTGTTCGGCAAAATCACGGACAAAGGCAAAGTTCTGACCTGCGCGAACGACGTGGCCGAGTATTTTCTCGAAAACAAGGTGCTGGTCGTCCCCGGCGACGACTTCGGAAACACCGACCGCTTCCGCGTCTCCTTCGCGGCGGATTACCAGACGCTGACGACCGGCATGGCTTACATTCAGGCCGCCTGCCTCAAGCTGAGCGACCCGAAACCGGGTTTTCAAACGGACGGAAAAAGCGACTCCTTCGAAAACGAAGGGCTCGTCAAGGCTTCCGCGCGCGAAACGTGCGGAACACCTCAGGAACTCCCCGCCAAGCATTCTCCGAAGGTTTTGAAAGGGTTTTCCGGGCCATCTGCGGATTAAAACGCTTCGATTGCCGACCGGAGCGTAATTTTGTAAAGCTGTTGTACCGGCGCGTTGCCGGAGTAACCCGGCGCATGATTATTTTTGTTCATAAACCAAAGGAGGCTTTTTCAATGGCTATCCCCGTCGCACAAAGACTTTCCAAGGTCAAACC
>CAZLIG010000121.1:0-4328 GCA_964559415.1 uncultured Rhodospirillaceae bacterium | reverse complement strand
CCCCCACGCTTGGCATCACGCGCCTTGCAAACGAACTGAAAGCGCAAGGCAAAGACGTCATCGGCCTTGCCGCCGGAGAACCGGACTTCGACACGCCGGATTTCATCAAGGAAGCGGCCTATGCCGCCATCAAGGCGGGACAAACGAAATACACGGCCGTGGACGGAACGCCTCTCCTGAAGCAGGCCATCATCAAGAAGTTCGCGACCCAAAACCACCTGACCTACAAGCCCAGCCAAATCTCGGTGGGCACGGGCGGCAAACAGGTCATCTTCAACGCAATCCTCGCCACCATAAGCCCGGGAGACGAGGTCATCATCCCCGCGCCCTATTGGGTGTCCTATCCCGACATGGTCAATCTGGCCGAAGGCATTCCGGTTTTCGTCAAAACAAGCGCGGCCAACAAATTTCGCATGAGCCCCGAAGATCTAGAAAAGGCGATCACGCCCAAGACCAAATGGCTCATCCTGAATTCGCCGAGCAACCCCTCGGGCGCGGCCTACTCGCGCGCCGAGCTGAAGGCTCTCGCCGACATGCTGATGAGGCATCCGCATGTCATGGTTTTGTCGGACGACATCTACGAACATCTGATTTTCGACGATTTCAAGTTCTCGACCCTCGCCGAGATCGAACCGGGCCTCTACGACAGAACGCTCGTCGTCAACGGCGTGTCCAAAGCCTACAGCATGACGGGCTGGCGCATCGGCTATGCCGGAGGCCCCGAAGCGCTCATCAAGAAAATGGCCGAAATTCAGGGCCACTCGACCAGCAACCCCTGCTCGATCAGCCAGGCCGCATCGGTGGCGGCGCTGACGGGTCCGCAAGACTTCCTCAAAGACTGGGTCAAGGCCTTTCAGGAACGGCGCGATCTGGTGGTTAAAATGCTTAACGAAGCCCCCGGCATTTCCTGCATCAAGCCAGAAGGCGCTTTTTACGTCTATCCGAGCTGCGAAGGCGTGATCGGCAGCACGACCCCCGAAGGCAAAACGATTGAAAGCGACGACGATTTTGCAACCTACTTGCTGCAAAGCCAAGGCGTCGCTATTGTGCCCGGATCGGGGTTCGGACTCAGCCCGGCGTTTCGCATTTCGTATGCGACATCGAAGGACAAACTGACCGAAGCCTGCAAACGGATCAAAACCGCCTGCGAGACTTTGTCGGGCGTTAAAGGTTAGGCAGTATAACGTCAATGGATATACCTTCGGCTTCATTGCCGACCCGTTACGGAAGGTTTGAGCTTCAAGTCTTCACGAGCAAGAACGGCGTCGAACATATCGTGCTCATCAAAGGCAAGCCTCAAGACGGATGCCTTGTCAGATTGCATTCCGAATGCGCAACCGGGGACATCCTCGGTTCGCTTCGGTGCGACTGCCGGGACCAGCTTGAGGAATCCCTCGAAACCATCGACCGCGAAGGGAGCGGCCTCCTTATATATATGAGGGGACACGAAGGCCGGGGGATCGGGCTCACAAACAAGGTCCGGGCCTACGCCCTTCAGGAACAAGGCTTCGACACCTACGAAGCCAACATCCATCTGGGCTTTGCGCCGGACGAACGCGATTACGAAGCCGCCGTCGACATCCTGAATCATTTCGGCCTCAAAAAGGTCCGGCTCCTGACCAACAACCCGGACAAGATCGACGCCCTCGAAAAAGGCGGCATCGACGTCGTCGAGCACGTCTCGCTGTGGACCTGCACCAATCCCCACAACGAACGCTATATTGAAAGCAAAAAACTGCGCCTCAAACGCATGAAGGGCTAGCCCCTCCCCCGCAAAGATCCGCTGCGAACCGGGCACATTTTGCCCCGTCGATTCTCGCCCGCTCCGCATAAAGGCTTTAAAGACAAAGAGTTAGGCGCTCCCCGCGTTGGCATGGCCGTTGCTACGAAGAGAAAGGCAATCCGTCTTTTTTCAACGTCAGGCTACGCCATGAGTCAAAAAAAACCCGATAAAACCCATCCCCTGATGCGCGCCCCCGTCGTCGGCGCCATTTTCGGAGCCCTGCTGGTTTTGAGCCCCATCGTTCTGGGCGGAAAGTTTTACCTGCTGTTTTTCAGCCTCGGCGGCCTCATCATTGTCGTAGGCGGTGTCGTGACCGTCGCCTTCATGAGTTTCGAATCCGCAGAGGTCTTCAAGGCTCTGGACGCCATCAAACGCCTCTTCAAGGAGCCGAAACCCTCCCCCAACACCCTCCAGACCGACGTGACCGCCATCATCTATTGCGCGCGCATCGTTATGGAAAAAGGCATGCGTAACCTTGAATCGACCATATCGACCATCGGCATTCAGGATCCTTTCGTCAAATACGGCCTCAACATGGTGGTCAGCGAATATCCTCCCGAAGACGTTCGCGCCATGATGGAGACAGCGGCCGACGCCTGCTACGAACGGGACAGCATCCCGGTCGACGTCCTTCAGGCAATGACCAGCCATGCCCCGGCCTTCGGAATGGTCGGAACGCTGGTAGGCATGGTCATCATGCTGTGCGGCCTCTCGGACAACGTCGCGGACATCGGCCCGAGTCTGGCCATCGCGTTTCTGTCGACCCTCTACGGCGTCCTTTCGGCGCGCATGGTCTACATCCCGGCAGCATCCAAGCTCCGGCAGGAGGTGGACCAGCGCCGCTTCCGCAACCACCTGATTATCGAGGGCATGGTCCTGCTCGTGTCCAAGAAAGCCCCGATGTACGTTCAGGACCGGCTCAACAGTTTCCTGAAACCTGAGTTCCGGAACTACTACAACGTCCTGAACCTCAAGAACGGCTCCAACAAATTGGCATCTGCAGCATGAGCTATCGCCTATCGGCCCATAGAACCCAGCCGAGCCATTCCGACGATTGGCTGATCACCTATGCCGATATGATTACCCTCCTGCTCTGCTTCTTCGTCCTCTTCCTGATCATTTCGATCAAGAAAGATACGGCGCACAAGACACTCGCCAAGCCGATCATGGAAAAAACAGCCGAAATTCGCGAACCAGAATTGAAGCAGAAGGTCAAAGACGCCCCGAAACTTCCTGATGTGTTTGCAAATATTGGAAGCTTCAGAAAGCTCGAAGAAGCCGATTTCGAAGCCCTCAAAACGCCTCCGAAGCCGGAAGAGCACATCGCCGTCGCGCCGACGCTCGCCCTGCCCGAGCCACCTCCGCCGCCGCCTCAAAAATCCTTGGACAAACAAATGGATGGCGACCGAATTACCATCCTCGAGCTCAACAGCGCAACCTTCTTCGACAGCGGATCCGCTACATTAAGATCGCCCGGCAAGACATTGTTATTAAAAGTATCAAATGACCTGAAATCCGAAAAATACAGTGATTACCTCATCACCGTCGAAGGCCACACAGACGACACGCCCATCAGTACCCCCCAATTCCCCTCGAACTGGGAGCTTTCGACCGCCCGGGCCTCTTCGGTTGTCCATTTCTTCCTCGACCGGGGCATCCCCGCCGCCAAGCTCCGGGCCGCAGGATATGCAAGCACCTTCCCCAAACGCCCCAACAGGGACGCGGCCGGCAAGCCCATCCCGGCCAATCAGGCCCAGAACCGCCGCGTGGTCATCAAACTGGAAAAGATCGAAAAGAGCCTTTAGCCGCAGGCCTATCTCGGCACAGCCGAAACAAGCTTACCGGTCGCCTCGTTGACCGTCAAAAGAACGGGCCCCTGACTTGGGTGAAAAGCCGTATATTGGGAAGGCGTCGAAGCCACGGGGGAGATATTTGTATATCCCATCTGCTCAAGAGCCTGAAGGATATCCGGCTCAACATCGGACTTGCCCACGCTCTTGGTCGCCCCATACAAAGCGCCCATGCCAAGCCCGCCAACCACGCCCTGCTCGCTCAGAGACTGAGCCACCGCCACGCCCGAACAAGCAACCGAGGCCAAAAGCGCGCACCCCAAAACTGAAAGACAAAATTTCATGCCCCCTCCGCTGATAAGAAGAAGATATCAGGCATGATGTCGGTCCCGCTGCCCGAACGCAAGCCTTTTTGGATCGAAGAGACCTCGACCGGCCTTTCGACTGAAACGCAACGATCGTTGGAAGCAAATCAGGAGATCAGGCTATTATAAACGTTCCAACCCTCGGTGGAGGAGCGAGGCGGGTTCGGGTGATCCGGAGTTTCCAGCAAAACATTTTTCGACAAACGCCCATCATCCTGCGCCGCCCCGGGACAAGCCCCTTTGAGCATGAAGCAATCCGTGTAGACATCTTGATCCACATCATAGGTCCGGACCCTTCCAACGATTTCCGCCCCAGATTGTTTCAAGTTGTCTGTAAAACGGTCTCCAAACCTCCCCGCATCATCAACATTTCCCTTAAAACAAACATTC
>CAZLIG010000120.1:0-6705 GCA_964559415.1 uncultured Rhodospirillaceae bacterium | reverse complement strand
GCGTCTCAGGCCAGGGCAAAGACCACGATAAGCAAGAGGGCAGCAGCGCAACGTCGGAAACGGCAACGTCAAGCTCTTCGCTGACCGACACCGCATCCCTGAACCCCACGCTGATGGCGTACCTCTTCAACCTGAACTCGACTTCCACCACCGGGACCACATCGTCAACCGCGACATCCGAGGACACGCTCACCACGGCCATCGACGAGGCCTTCGCTCAGATCGATGCGAACGGCGACGGCACAATCACGCAAACCGAGTTGGAGGAAGCGGAAAGCTCCACCGGCCTCTCCACGGAAGAGATCGACACCCTATATAGCCAGCTCGACTCGAGCGGAACCGGAATTACCAAGAGCGACTTTGAAGAAACCGTAACCACAGCGGTCGAACAGGGGCCTCCCATGCCGCCCCCTCCGCCGCGCCGCGAAGGCATTTCAGACGCATCCACAGAGTTAAGCTCAACAATCCAAAGCGATCTTGATCAACTTGTAGAAGACCTTACCGCACTTTCTTCCTCCATAACCTCAAGCGGCATCATCGACGAGTCAGCCCTCACCAGCGCCGACTCAACCCTGACCTCGCTTCTGCAATCCCTGAAGGAAGATTTAGAGCAACTTGTCAGCGATATGGGTTCGACCTCCACAACGTCGACCGAATCGACTGACACAACGACATCCGAGGTCTCAGACAGCACGGCAACGTCGTCGACCGCGAGCGCCAGCTCAACGTCCATCGATATGGCGTCGCTTCTGAGAGCCATCGACTCCTATCTGATCGCATCGTTGAAGGAACAGGCGCCGTCATTAACCCCGTCGGTGGCCTGAGAAGCGGTCGGATCAAGGGCGGCGGTGCAGAATGCGCCGCCGCCTTTGTCTTTTTGCGGGGGTGATCTTCGACCGGAACGTCGTCTTTCCGCGCCAAGCCGCTGTTCCGATTCAAAAAAGAAAAACGGGGATTTCAAGTGCAAATAAAGTTTCAAATGCTCTTGCGAATCAAGGCGCTCTGACTCACACTTGCCCCCGTGATTCTTCTCCAGTTTCTCCGCCAAGGAGTCCCTTCGTGCCAGCTCAGTTGCAGTCTCTTGAATTATGGCGTCATACCTTTGTCGCCAGCGTCCGTGGCGATGCGCCCGATCTATCCGCGCGCCAAATGGCGTTGATGCTCTCCGTGTATCTGGGAGAGGGGCCTCACACCGTGCGCGGCTTGGCCACGGCGTTGAAAATATCCAAACCGGCAGTAAGCCGCGCCCTTGATCGCTTAGGCGACCTCGGCTACATCCGCCGCGAACGCGACGATCTCGACCACCGGAATGTCCTGGTGCAAAAGACCGTCAACGGCTCGAGATTTCTCGTCGAGTTTTCGCGCCTGATCGACGCAGCCAAAGAGCACGTGGCGACCATTCAGCCAAGGCTCATTGACTTCGTGGCCGAAGCGGAGCCGGTCTCGACCTCGGCAACAACCACAGCAACGGTTGCCGTTGTGCCTGAGATGTGGAACCGTAACGCGGCCTGATGAAACTGGACCCCCGTATCAACGCTTTTCGCCCGGATCTCGCGGATGTTGCCCTGCGTGAATCGGTAACGGCTGAAAAGTACGTCGAACCGCTTTTGCGCCAGTGTATGCGCGGCGTGCTCCCGATGCTTGCCGAGCCGAAGCAGGACGCGCAGCAAATCAGCCAAATCCGATATGGCGAATTTCTCGATGTATTCGAAACGCGCGAGGATGGCTTCCTTTGGGCCCAAAACCGCACCGACCGTTACGTTGGCTACATCCCCGATGCCGGAGATTGGGGCGAATCCATCGCGATGCTGTCGAACCGGGTCACGGCCCTGCGCACCTTCGTCTACCCCGAACCGGACATCAAAGCCCCTCCGGTTGATGAACTGACGCTAGGCTCCTTTGTCAGCATCACAGGCATAAAAGGCCGTTTCCTCGAACTCGCAAGCGGCGGCTATGTTTTCGAGTCCCATGTCATGGCGACCGAATACGCGAACACCGATGATTATGTGTTCACTGCCGGACGTCTCCTCCACACGCCCTATCTTTGGGGAGGCCGCACGCCCAAAGGCATCGACTGTTCCGGCCTCGTCCAGTTGGCGCTCGAAATGGCAGGCTACGACGCTCCGCGCGACAGCGACCTCCAACGCGAAATGTTTGGAAAGCCTCTCGAAATCCACTGGCGCGATCTCCTGTGGAAACGCGGCGACATCGTGTTCTTCAAGGACCACGTAGGCTTCATGACCGACACCGATCACCTCATCCACGCCAACGCCCACACCATGGACGTAACCGTCGAACCCCTAAGCGACATCGTAGCCAGAGGCAACGAAATCCTATCCTACGGCCGCCCCTAAAAAATCCCCCTCCGCCACGCAGAAAAAAAGACGACCCTCTCCGCCGCGCTTGCGGGGGAGAGAGGGAGGCCCCATCGCAAAGCGATGGGAGGGTGAGGTGGTATCTCCGTAAACCTTCTCTATCCCGACAAGAATTCGCCGATATCCGCGCCGCGCGTCCGCGCGGCACAAGACTCCGAAACCCTCTCCGCCGCGCTTGAAAACGCGCATCCCCCGAAGATGGGGAAGCCCTAAACCAAAAAAAAGGAGCGGACTTTCGCCCGCTCCCTCCTTCTTGAGGCTAGTTCTTAGTACCCGTAGTAAGTCGTGGTATACGACTGAGCCGGATAAACGACAGTCCTCTCAACGACGGGCCTCGGCGCATAAACAACCGTAGGCGCGGGAGCCATATAAACCGGAGCCGGACGCGGCGGGGGCGCATCGTTATACGACGAAGCAAGAATAGCGGCGCCCGTGACGCCTGCAATCACTCCGAACAACGGCCAAGCGTCTCCGCGACGATCATGATGACGATGATGCCCGCCTCCGCGATATTCGCTGTGATGGTAGCGGTGCCCGCCATGACGCCAGCCCTCGGCATGAGCCGAAGCGAGCGGGGCGGTCGCAAGAGCTGCGGTAACAAGAGCAACGGCTGCAAACTTTTTCATCCTAGCCTCCATGTTTGATGTCCGAATCGGACGTCGAAGATGTCCCTCCGAACAGGATGCAAGCTACGATCCCATTGTGGTCAAATTTGGCTTCGATTAAGGCGAAAAAATTGTATTTAAAGATCGATCTTCCGCAAGAAAGCCAAAATGTTGAATGCTTGTTGCGCCGACTCAGGTTGGACGTGCGGATGCCTGTTCGACTTTCGGGTAGAACCGTCTCTCCGGGGGGAGGGGTTCTTCCTCATATGAAGAGGGCCGGTCATCCATAGAAATGTAGTCGCGGAAAGATTTTCCGACATAGTTCTGGCGCGGACGATAAAGCGCAACGATTTTGTTCTCTTTTATCTCCAGATACTGCGCAGCCCACCCGGAAGCTCTCGCGAGGGCGAAAAGCGGAGTGAAATCTTTCAGATCGAACCCCAAAGCCGAGAAAATGATGCCCGAATAGAAATCCACATTGGGGAAAAGCTTGCGCTGAATGAAATGCTCATTGGAACGGGCCGCTCGCTCTAAAGCCGTAGCAACCCTGAACAGATCGTCCGTGACATCGAAAGCCTCAAGCACCTCATCGCAACCACCCTTAATGATTTTGGCGCGCGGATCGTAGGTTTTGTATACCCTGTGCCCAAAGCCCATCAGCCTCTTTTCGCCGTCCCCGTTAACGACCTCATCAACAAATGCGTTGACCTTGAGTTCAATGGCCACCTGCTTTTTTACGCCTTCGTTGATCGTGTCTGTCGGCTTTACGCCCAGATCGTAAAGGATCTCGCGAACCTCGGCGCTGTCGAAATCAATGACGGGGTCCGGAGCATCGGAAATCTCCTTCAGCATCTTCAGGACTTCTTCGTTTGCGCCGCCGTGCGCGGTGCCCGACAAAGCATCCAGTCCCGAACCGAAAACATAGTAGGGGTGCGCATTAGTCGAGCATACCTGCCGCACGGTGGTGGTCGAAGCGTTCTGCTCATGATCCGCATGAAGAGTGAACACGCTGTTGAGGATCGCTACGGCGAGCGGGTCCGGGGTATAAAGGTCGTTATTGTCCTTGGCGAAGCACATCCGCAAAAAGTTTTCGACATATCCCCGGTTTGGGTCCGGTTCAATGAATACAAGGTCCTTCGGATCGCCCACGTGCCGTGACTTGCGTATTGCGGCCGCCACAAGCGTGGGCATCATTCCAATCAGATTGATAGCGATCTGAATCTGCCCTTCGTCCGTTTTGGGATCATCTTTTTTGTAAAACACCGGGAGGTGATGCAGCATGGGGATGACCATCTCCATGGGGTGCGTCCCTTCTGGATCGTCCCGAATCTTTTCCAGCACCCCCGGATGCACTGGCATGCTCTTAAGGACGGCTGATTTGAATCCATCGAACTCATTCTTATTGGGCAGTTCGCCAAAAAGAAGAAGAAAGGAGTTCTCAAGAAAGGTTCCCGTAAGTTGGTCAATCGGATAACCGCGATAAAGCAAAATGCCGTTGTCGCCGTCGATATAGGTAATCTTGGATATGCAAGCGGCTGTGTGCTTATATCCCTCGTCCAGAACGCAAAGATCGACGGTTGTCTCGTTCTCGGCCAACGGAATGTCATCCGGCGAAGTCTTTTTCTTCAGCTTAGAAAAGTCCAAAAAGAAGCAGTTGCCTATGCTGTCCCGCTTCACAGGGATTCTGGCAACTTCGCCTTGGCCGTCCATATAAACGTGTGCAAGTGGGGAGCCCATCGATACCTCTTTTTCCAATCCAATTGCTTCGGCACAACGAGCCGCAAACTCACAACCATAAACAAATCGAAACGAAAATCCACCAAAACTAGCGGTCGTGTTTCAATATTTCCAACACCTTAGCCACACGCAAAGCGTGAGCAAAGAACTCGGGTTCTATGTGGTAGAGATGCCTAGGCGGTCATCGCAAGCGAAACCGGCCTCTGATACAGCGCCAAGTCAAGATAGTCCTCAGCGCAAGTGGTAAGCTCATCAAGGTGCTCGGTAAAGAAGTGCGACGCGCCCTGAATAATGCGGTAGTCGATCTTGACCCCGCGTTGGCTCGAAAGCTTGTTCACAAGCTTGGCGACTGACGGCTCGGGAACGATTTCATCCGCATTGCCGTGAATGATCTGTCCCGAGGCCGGGCAGGGGGCGAGGAAGTTGAAATCAAGCATATTGGCAGGCGGAGCAACCGAGATAAAAGACTCGATCTCTGGGCGGCGCATCAAAAGCTGCATCCCGATCCAAGCGCCAAAGGAAAATCCCGCCACCCAAACGCTTTTGGCATTGGGATTGATGGTCTGAAGCCAGTCAAGCGCGCTGGCAGCGTCGCTCAGTTCGCCTTCGCCACGGTCATAACCTCCCTGGCTGCGTCCGACGCCCCGAAAGTTAAAGCGCATGGTAGAAAAATCTCGTTCTGCAAAAGCGTTATAAAGATTATACACGACCTTGTTGTTCATCGTCCCGCCATGTTGGGGATGGGGGTGAAGGATCAGAGCGATGGGGGCTGTCGGAGATTTGCCGGGACTGTAGCGGCCTTCCAAACGTCCGGCGGGACCGGCAAAGAGGACTTCAGGCATCTGTGTTCACCTAAGTTGCTGCAAAAGGTCGAAAAATCTGATATACTCCCGAGTCTTTCCAGATGGTCGGGGGAGCGCGGTTCGCATTCTAGCACAAACTAAAAGGTTAATTTCAACTAGTGAATTTAGCCTTATCATGATTGGCTTGCGCGGCGAGTATACAGAGCTTTAGTAGGAAAAACAACCAATTATGAAGCTTCAGGGCCAAACGCGACGGAAAGTTTGATGGTTAATAATTTCGTCCATCTCATAACGGATCGAACGGCGCTGTCCTGTGCGGGCGTAATTGCCTTCCGTGAAATCGGAAGAAGCACACAGCGAGACTAACGGGGAAACGGGATGTCGAATGTCGTAGGTATGAATGATTATGTCGGGTTGGCGAGTGGCAGTTCCTACTGCTGGCTCTGTCAAAAGCCCGTCTCCATGCGCGCACTGTTTTGTCCCATCTGCGGGACCATCCAGCCTGTAAGAGACATCGACCACTTCGCCCGGCTTGGGATTGAGTGCCGCCTCGATGTTGATACCGATGGACTCGAAAAGCAATACACCACGCTAAGTTGTATGCTGGCAGAGGAACGCTTCCTCATCCGAGGCATCGGTGAACGCGGCCACGCCGCAAAGCAGCGCGAAGCCCTGAAAGAATCCTACGAGACCTTGCGAGAACCGTTAAGGCGAGGCCGCTACTGGCTCCAGCTCAACGAGAAGGAAGCCAACGAGAGCGCAGACGCCAATCCATTAGTAAGCGAACTTCGCCGCGAACTGTCCGATGCAGCCGATCCCGTGCTATGCGACCGCGTGGCGCAAAGGGCCGGCCATGCGCTGGAGCAGGGCGTCATGATGCTGATGCAAGCCCTGCGCGGCGGTAACTGGGACGAAGCCAACCGGACCCTAAGCCAAATCGACGGCGTCGAAAGCGTCCTCACCGAAGTCCGCGAACGCCGCACTGGCCTGACAACGCAAATCCGCGAGTAGCGCGCAGTCTAAAAAATTCCCCTCCCCTTGCGAGAGGGGTTAGGGGCGGGGTCAGCAGTAACCGTTCTACCCCTCGTCATCTGCGGCATGTGAACAGCCACAACTAATAAAAAACCCGAATTCACAAGCGATAACTTGTAAAACACCCAAAATTCACAAGCTATAGCTTGTGAA
>CAZLIG010000119.1:0-6748 GCA_964559415.1 uncultured Rhodospirillaceae bacterium | reverse complement strand
GAGGGAGTGCGGAGCGTTGGGAGGGAAATAAATGGGATCCCCGCCTTCGCGGGGATGACGAGTGGGGCTGAGTATATGACCAGTCTCCACATGAGACTTATGCCGCGCAGACGCGCGGCGCTGGATCTCGGCTTTCGCCGGGATGACGAGGCTGGGCTTTTGTTTGGGGGCGGGGATG
Source organism: uncultured Rhodospirillaceae bacterium (assembly GCA_964559415.1). Lineage (GTDB taxonomy): Bacteria > Pseudomonadota > Alphaproteobacteria > UBA9219 > UBA9219 > CAIXLI01. The sequence goes on along the minus strand of CAZLIG010000119.1, from coordinate 6,570 downwards.
CCTAAGCTGATTATTGACGATATTGAGGTTGAGGTCGAGGCGGGGACGAGTATTCTTCAGGCTTGCGAGCAGATCGGCGTTGAGATTCCGCACTTTTGTTATCACGACAAGCTTAGCGTTGCGGCGAATTGCCGTATGTGCCTTGTCGAGGTCGAGAAGATGCCGAAACCTGTTCCGAGTTGCGCGCAGCCTTGCGTGGACGGGATGGTGGTTCGGACGAATTCGCCCGCCGTGCAGGCGGCGCGCAAGGGCGTGATGGAGTTGATGCTCATCAATCATCCGCTTGACTGCCCGGTTTGCGATCAGGGCGGCGAGTGCGATTTGCAGGATCAGGCGGTTGCTTATGGTTGTTCTTGCGGGCGGTATAAGGATGAGAAGCGCGTTACGGCTGATCCAAATTTGGGGCCGCTGATCAAAACCTGCATGACGCGTTGCATTCGGTGCACACGGTGCATCCGGTTTGTTGACGAGATTTGCGGGACGCCGGAGCTTGGGGGGATCAAGCGCGGGGAGAAGCTTGAGTTTGGGACTTACGTTTCGCGCGCGCTGACTTCCGAAATGTCGGGGAATTTGATCGACGTTTGTCCGGTTGGGGCTTTGACGAACAAGCCTGCCGCTTTTACGGCGCGGGCGTGGGAGTATCAGAAGACCGAGACGATCGACATTTTGGATGCCATTGGGAGCAATATTCGGGTCGATACGCGCGGCAACGAGGTGATGCGCGTGCTTCCGCGGTTAAACGAGGATGTCAACGAAACATGGATCAACGATAAGACACGCTTTGCGGTGGACGGGCTGAAACATCGGCGGCTTGATCGCCCGTGGGTGAGGCGGGACGGGAAGCTTGTGCCTGCGACGTGGGAAGAGGCGTTTGCCGTTATTGCCGAAAAACTTCGAGATACGGCTGCGAACCGTGTGGGGGCGATTGCGGGCGATCTTGTCGACTGCGAGGCGATGTTTGCGCTTAAGATGCTGATGGGTGTTATCGGGTCGCCTAACCTCGATTGCAGGCAGGATGGGGCGGAATACGACGTTTCGACGCGCGCCGCTTACATTATGAACAGCGGGATTTCGGGGATCGATCAGGCGGACGCACTCGTTCTGATCGGCACCAATCCGAGGCATGAGGGAACGCTGGTCAATGCGCGTATCCGTAAGCGGTGGCTTAGGGGCGGATGCCGCGTGGGGTTGATCGGGGCGGAGGTCGATCTTGGGTATCCTTATCGCCATTTGGGAGATACGCCTCGGGCTGCGCAGGCGCTCGTGAGCGGCAGGGGCGGGTTTGCGGAAGTTCTCAAGAAGGCCAAGAAGCCTATGTTTATCATTGGCGGGGGGGCTTTGGCTCGTGACGATGGACCTGCTCTTCACAGTCTTGTTCGCGAGATGGCGGAGGCTTTTGATGCGGTGCGCGAAGACTGGAATGGGTTCAACGTGTTGCAACTCGCTGCGTCCCGCGTCGGGGGGCTTGATCTCGGTTTCTTGCCCGAGGCGGGGGGCATTGGCACGAAAGGCATGGTGGCCGGAGGCGTGGATGTTCTTTGGCTGCTTGGGGCGGATGAGGTTGATCTGAGCCGTCTTGGCAATGCCTTTGTGATTTATCAGGGGCATCACGGCGATGCGGGGGCTGAGCGGGCGGATGTGATTTTGCCGGGAGCGGCTTATACCGAGAAGATGGGCGTTTATGTGAATACGGAAGGGCGTCCGCAGCTTGCGCTTCAGGCGACTTTTCCGCCGGGAGAGGCTCGGGAGGATTGGAAGATCATACGCGCGTTCTCGGACGTGTACGGAACGCCTTTGCCGTTCGATACGTTGATGCAGCTGCGCGAGAAGATGATCGATTTTGCCCCGGTGCTGGAGACTGTTGGACGGGTCGAGCCTGCGCAGTGGATGGCATTTGGAGGGCAGGGCGGGGTATCGAATGAGCCGTTCGAGCCTGTCGTGCGGAATTTCTATATGACCGATCCGATTAGCCGGGCATCGCCGACGATGGCAAAGTGCACCGAGGAAATCCTGCCTCTGATTGCGAAGGAGGGATTGGGAGAATGATAGACCTTTTCCTCACTACGATCTGGCCGGTTGTTTGGCCAGTCTTGTGGATACTCATCAAGATCATGGCGATTATCCTGCCGCTTCTTGGTGCTGTCGCTTATCTTACCTATGCCGAGCGGCGCGTTTTGGCGGCGATGCAGTTGCGGCGTGGGCCGAATGTTACGGGGCCTTTCGGGTTGTTGCAGCCGGTTGCCGATGGCGTGAAGCTTTTGGGCAAGGAGACTATTTTACTGGCTCGCTCGAACAAGTTTGTGTTTCTGCTCGCGCCGATCATGGCTTTCTTTTTGGCTCAAATTGCCTGGGCGGTTATTCCGTTTGCCGAGGGGCTTGTCCTTGCCGACATTAATGTGGGGGTCCTGTTCCTTGTCGCGGTCTCGTCGCTCAGCGTTTACAGCATTGTCTTTGCGGGGTGGGCGTCGAATTCCAAGTATTCCTTTCTGGGGGGGATGAGGTCGGCGGCGCAGATGGTTTCTTATGAGGTCTGCACGGGACTTGTCCTTGTGACGGTGCTTTTGCGCGTGGGGTCTTTGAACTTGTCGGCGATTGTCGAGGCGCAGAGAGCGGGGTGGTTTGCGTTCGGCTTATTGACGCCGATGTTTATTGTTTACACGATTGCGATGCTGGCGGAGACGAACAGGCATCCGTTCGATCTTCCTGAAGGGGAGTCGGAGCTGGTTGGCGGGTTTCATACCGAATACTCGTCGATGGCTTTTGCCATGTTCTTCCTTGGCGAATATGCGAACATGATTTTGTTGAGCGCAATAAGCACTATTCTGTTCTGGGGCGGGTGGCTGGCGCCGTTTGGGCTAGATTTCATTCCGGGGATATTCTGGTTCTTCGGGAAGACGGCGGCGAGTTTGTTTCTGTTTCTTTGGGTGCGGGCGACTTTGCCGCGTTATCGGTATGACCAACTGATGCGTATCGGCTGGAAGGTTTTGATGCCTATCTGTTTGATTTGGGTTGTCGTAACGTCGGGGTATCTTGTCGCTTTCGACAAGCTGCCGCATTAGGGAAAAAGCATGTCCTTGCTTCGCTTCATAAAGACATTTTCCCTCTTCGAGATCGTTCGCGGTTTCGTTCTTACGTTCACCTATTTGTTCAAGAGACGGGTGACGATCAATTATCCCTATGAAAAAGGGCCTTTGAGTCCCCGGTTCAGGGGCGAGCACGTTTTGCGCAGGTATCCCGACGGGGAAGAGAGATGCATCGCGTGCAAGCTTTGCGAGGCGGTGTGCCCTGCTCAGGCAATTACCATCGAGGCGGCTCCGAGGGCGGACGGCGCGCGCAAGACAGTGCGTTACGATATCGACATGACGAAGTGCATCTTTTGCGGCCTTTGCCAAGAGGCTTGTCCTGTGCAGGCAATTGTGGAGGGGCCGAACTTCGAGTTTGGGACGGAGACGCGCGAGGAGCTGTATTACACAAAAGAGCGGCTTCTTGCGAACGGGGACAGGTGGGAAGACGAGATAGACGCCAATCTTAAGGCCGATGCGAGGTACAAATGAAAAGCAGGTTTATGCCCCTGATGCCTGTCTTTTCGTTGGCTTTGATTCTCGTCGCGTGCACCAAACAGGAGCTTATCGATTCGACGGGGGCTTCATTAAGGGGATGGTGCAAGACCCAACCCAATTGTACTGTGAACGACGATAGGGAATCGAGATAGGGATCAAATGATCAGTACCATCATCTTCTATCTTTTTGCGACGGTTTTGGTCGTTTCGGCTGCGTTGGTCGTTTCGGTTCGGAATCCGGTGTATGCCGTGCTGTTTCTTGTGCTGTGCTTTTTTAATGCTGCCGGGCTGTTTGTGATGATGGGGGCTGAATTTCTGGCGTTTATTTTGCTTATTGTCTATGTCGGCGCTGTTGCCGTGCTTTTCCTGTTCGTGGTCATGATGCTCGATGTGGACTTCAAGGCGGCGAAGCGAGAATTCGGGAAATTCGTTCCGGTTGCTTTGGCTTTCGCGCTTGTCTTATTCGCTCAGCTTGCATTGATTTTAGGCGCGTGGGAGGTCGATCCCGCTGCAATACAGCCGGTGGCGCAAGGGGAGGGGGGGATTGAAAATGCCCGAGCCTTGGGGCGCGTGCTGTTTACAGACTATGCCTATCCGTTCGAAGTCTCCGGCTTAATTCTCCTTGTCGCCATGACCGGCGCGATTGTGTTGACGCTGCGCAAGCGTTCGGACGCGCGCCGCCAGAATCCGGCTCATCAGACCGGGATTTCGGTATCCGATGTGGTTGAGATCAAACAGGTTCCCTCAAATCGTGGAGTCGAGCTATGAAAACTGAGAATACTTCTTTGCGTTTTGCGTTGCTGGCCTTTTTGGCCGTGGTCTTTTTGAGCGGGGGGGCCTTCGCCGAAGACGGCGAGGACGATCAGCCGCCGGTCGCAAAGGAGGAGGCCGCCCCGGTCAAACCGCAGGCAGCGCCCGCTTCTACAACCTCAACGGCGAAATCCAAGGCTGCGGCTCCTGCTCCCGCAAAAAAAGCTTCTGCTCCGACCCCGACAAAGCCAAAGGCGCCCGAAGCTGTGGGTGTAAAGAAGCCTGATGCGGCTTCCGGCAAAACTGTCGGCACGGAACCCTCGAAGGAGAAGCCTGCAAAGGTGGGTAAGCCCGAAACTAAAAATGCCGAGGCCCAGAAGGCTGTAGAGGGGGCTGCTCCTGCAGTAACCGTGCCTGTCGAAGCGCCGGTTCCGCCGCCGCCGCCACCGATGCCGCGCCCGAGCGTTGCGCCGAAGAAAGAGTCCGGCGGGTTTTTTCAGCGGTTGTTTGGCGGTGGCGACAAGAAGCCGGAGGCAAAGGCTTCGTCCATGCGTCAGCGGCCTGAACCTCCTAGGCGTCCGTTTGATGCCGGAATTCCTCGTCCTATGGCAGAGCCTTCGGGAATGCCGCCCGTCGATCCTGCCAAGGATATCGACCCCAAGAGGCTTGACGCCGCCAAGAAGGTTGCGAAGCATTTCGAGGTGAAGGACAAGATCGAGAGCGCGATCAGAGCTCCGCTGAGGTCTGTGCAGTTCAGGCTGAGATCCGAGAACGCCGACAAGTTCGACAAGATCCAAGCCGTTGTCGAAGAGACCGTCAAGGCTGAGGCCGGCAAGCATGAAGAGGCAGGGAGGGAGAACAAGGCTATTTTCCTGGCTCAGAACTACACGGTCGATGAGCTGAAGCAGCTGGAGTCGTTCTTTGGCAGTGAGGCCGGGCAGAAGACGATCAAGCTGTGGTCGTTGATGGCTCAGCGCGACATGGCTTTCGGCCAGAATGTCGCTGCACATCAGGCCACAGGTTTGCGCGAAGCGGCGCTCAAGAAAGCCAAGAAGGAAGGCCTCAAGATTCCGGAGGCTTTGGAGAAGCAATGAGCATCGGCCTGCCCCACTTTTTGATTATCGCTGCAATCCTGTTCACCATCGGCCTTATCGGCGTTGTGGTGAACAGGCGGAATGTGATTGGCATCCTGATGGCGATCGAGTTGATCCTGCTTGCGGTCAACATCAACTTTGTCGCGTTCAGCGTTTATCAGAACAATCTCGTGGGGCAGGTGTTCACTTTCATGGTCTTGACGGTCGCGGCGGCGGAAACCGCGATAGGGCTTGCCATTCTTGTCGTGTATTTCCGTAATCGAGGCGACATTGCGATTGAGCGCGCCAATCTGATGAGGGACTGAACACAATGACCTCTATGCTGGATATCGCGGTCGTGTTCCTTCCGCTCATCGGTGCGGCGGTGGCCGGACTCTTCGGGCGCAAGATCGGCGACAGGACATCGCAAGCCGTGACGTGCGGGGGCGTGCTTCTTTCCGCTTTCTTTTCGGTGCTGATCTTCGCCACTGTTTTGGGAGGCGGGGCATCGAACCGGGTTTTGTTCGATTGGATACAGTCGGGAAGCCTTTCGGTCAGCTGGGGGATCAAGATCGATATGCTGACTGCCGTGATGCTTGTGGTGGTCAATGTCGTGTCGGCGATGGTTCATGTTTATTCCATCGGCTACATGAGCGAGGATAAGAGCAAGCCGAGGTTTATGGCTTATCTGAGCTTGTTCACCTTTTTCATGGCGATGCTTGTCACGTCGCCGAACCTTTTGCAGATGTTTTTCGGGTGGGAGGGCGTCGGGTTGATGTCGTACCTGCTGATTAATTTCTGGTACGAAAGGGAGAGCGCGAATGACGCGTCTATGAAGGCGTTTCTTGTTAATCGTGTCGGCGACTTTGGGTTTTTGCTGGGGATATTCGGATGCTTTGCGCTTTTTGGGTCCCTTGAGTATGCGGCGATGTTCGAGAAGGCGCCGGAGTTTGCGGGCAAGACTATTGTCTTTCTCGGGTATTCGTTTCCTGCGCTGACGACCGTTTGCTTGCTTTTGTTTATGGGAGCGATGGGGAAGTCGGCGCAGCTGGGGTTGCACACATGGTTGCCCGATGCGATGGAGGGGCCGACGCCTGTTTCCGCTTTGATCCATGCGGCGACGATGGTTACTGCCGGGGTGTTTATGGTGGCGCGGATGTCGCCTGTGTTCGAATATGCTCCGGGGG
>CAZLIG010000118.1:0-6997 GCA_964559415.1 uncultured Rhodospirillaceae bacterium | reverse complement strand
GCGCAGTGTTTCAGCGGCCCCCTTGCGCAGCTCGTGAATCCAGAGTTTTTTGGGGAGGGGTGACGCTTGGGGGCGTGGCTACGGCGGCGAAGGTGCCGGTGGGTTCGGTAAAGAAGCGGGTGGGGACGCGGGAGGAGCTTATTCCTCTTATCGTTGAGCAGATGACGCGGGAGGCTTTGGCGGGGGTTGGGCGGACGTCGGGCAATGCGCATGACGATTTGTTTGAGATGATGATGGCGCGGTTCGATGTTTTGCAGAAAAATCGCGCGGGGGTTCTTGCGATTGCGGATGAGGCGCTGAGGGATAGAGGCGTTGCGGTTGCTCTTGGGCGTGCCGTGCTTTGCAGCATGGGCGAGACTGTTGATGCGGCTAAGCTTGAATTGCCTTCGCATCCGTTGCTTTCGGCGGGACTTGCGGGGGCTTATGGCTGGGCTTTTTATGCGTGGCGCGGGGACAGGACAGTCGATATGTCAAAGACGATGGCGGCGCTTGACCGGGCGCTGAAGCTGGTGGGTAAGGGGATGGCGTTGGCGAGGCGGGCTGGTGCGGGTGGGCTTTGAAGGCTGAGAATGCGTGTTCGCTTACAGAGTCTTATGCCGCGCGGACGCGCGGCGCTGGACCCCGGCTTTCGCCGGGGTGACGACCAGGGGTAGTGGGTCGGTTTCAATCTGAATATTTTTGACCCGTCTTAAATCCATGCCATAATGCATGGTGACCGCAGTGGTGAATCCGCCAAGGCTTTTATCTCCGACCTCGCAAGCCGTCTACTGGTGCTGCAAAACCACTGCTCGGAATGATTCTTTAGCTTTTTAGAGTTTTTCATTCAAACTGACCCACTACCCGACCAGGTTTTGGCTTGCGCTTGGTTTGATGTGATCAGGCCCAGGTTTTCACTCGCGCTACTGTCAGGATGTGGACGGCACTGGCTCCGGCGCTGAGGAGGGCTTTGGCGCATTCGTTTGCTGTGGAGCCTGTTGTCATGACGTCGTCGATCAGGACGAGGGTTTTGCCGTTAATTGCGGGCTTGTGCTTTTCCAAGACGGCGAAGGCTCCTTTGACGTTTGCTTGGCGTTCTTTGCGTTTCAGGCGGCCTTGGACTGGGGTTTCTTTGATGCGCGCGAGGGCGTCGACGAGCGCGGGTTTTTGGGCGAGTTCGCCCACGTTTTGGGCAAGCAGGGCAGATTGGTTGTAGCGGCGGTGGAAGAGGCGTTTTCGATGGAGTGGGACGGGGATGAGCGCGTCTGCGGTCTTCAGGATATCGCTGCCAGCGCGGTGCATCCATGTGGCCAGCGCTTTTGCATAATGCGTTTGGTCTACGCGTTTGAAGCGGATGATCATTTTGCGGCTTTCGTCGTCGTAGAGCATCGCGGCGCGGGCGGTTTCGAACGCAGGAGGTTCGGCTAGGCAGGCACCGCAGAGCGTTCCGGGGGCAACGGGGAAGTCGAAGGGGATGCCGCAGCGCGCGCAGAATGAGGCTTCGATGAAGGTGAGTTTTTTCCAGCAGGCGGGGCAGACTGTTTCGGTGCGGCTTACCGGTTCTTCGCAGACGAAGCAAAGCGGAGGGAGGAAGAGGTCTATGATCCGGGTGAATAGCAGGCGAAGCATCGTGGATTCGACAATACTGTTGGTTGTGGTAGCGTAGCACTCTGATAGCCATTCAGAAATGGTGTTGTTATGGACTATGCCGATATCGCGAAGATTCTTTTTGTGTTTTTTGTAGCGCTTGTGTCGCCGGGGCCGGATTTTCTTATGGTCAGTTCGATGTCGCTTTCGAGAGGGCGTGCGGAGGGGATTAAAGCGGCGGCGGGGACGACCTTAGGCATTGCCATTTACACTACAATTTGTCTCATGGGGCTTTCAGCTCTCTTTATGCATTATGCGGGACTTACCCTTGCGATCAAGCTCTGCGGGGGGCTTTATCTGTTCTATATAGGCGTTTCTTTGTGGAGGGGTTCGCTCAGGAAAAATGAGGGATACGCTGTGCCGACAGAGGTTGGCAAAAAGAATGCGTTTCTCGTGGGCGCTCTGACGACGTTGACCAATGCGAAGGGGGGCGCGCTGTTTGTTGGCTAAGGTTAATTTTTGGGTTATTTTGCTGAAAAGCTTGACTCGGGTGCGATCAGGCCCCTATAAAACGGCCTCTTAATGCTTATTGAAGGGGCGGGGATTCCCGCGAAAAATTATGTCTCGTGTATGTACGGTCAGCGGCACGAAGCCGCACTTCGGCAACAACGTTAGCCACGCGAACAACAAGACGCGCCGCCGTTGGCAGCCGAACTTGCAGGTTTGCTCATTTCCGTCCGAAATTCTGGGCCGGGCCATTTCGATGCGCCTGACGGCCAGAGGCATTCGCACCGTTGAGCATAACGGGGGAATCGATGCCTGGTTGCTTGGGACGCGGAACAGCCGTTTGAGCGTGGAAGCTTTGAAGCTCAAGAAGCAGCTTGCGAAGGTTCAGGCGCGCACTGCGAAGTAAGGGCTTTTCGGAAATATTAAGCGGCAGGACCGAGAGGTCTTGCCGCTTTTTTGTTGGGAAAATGGTTGGTGGCGCGAAGCTTTCCGATTGGGCAGAGCGGGGAGGACTCTTTTTCCTAGCCCTGAGTCTTGTACCGCGCAGACGCGCGGCGATGGATTCCCGCTTTCGCGGGAATGACGATTTGGACTTTGCTAGGTTGGAGACATTAAGCCGCTGGGCTTGTTGGTTTTCATGGTGTGGGAGCCAGCTTTTGCTTTGTTTTCTTTGGTCTTTTTATTTAAGGTGCTTTCGGCTTTGCGTTCGACGGCCTCACCTGCGAACCATCCGACAACGCCCGTCAGACCGAGGCCGACTTTGACGGCTGAACCAAGGACCTTCGCGCCGACTTTATTGCGAAGCTTTTCCCAGCGAGTAAGGTCCGCGCTCGAATGCGCGGCTTTCAGCTCTGCGTGGTTTTCTTTGTTGGGTTTCTGGTTTTCCAACATGGCCGTCTCCAACTCTGAGTTCTATTCGTGGTCCTATGCCACAACTTTATGAGCCAGCATATCATAAAATGGCTTTATAAGCAGTAACGGCTTTGTTTTCATAGAGTTAAGGGCGTGTTGTTAACACTTTGTTAGCCATTACCTATAGATCGAAAAGCTGAGGCTCTTGAATTTCAAGACTCTTTTGACTGGCCCTTATGGCTCGGGGAAGAGGGTTGGGGGCTTTAGTGATTTCTTCCATCTTGATTCAACTTCGTCGCCTAAGAGGCTGATCTTGTTTTCGAGTTCAGGGGTGTAGGTGACGATGGTTCGGGGTGCGGTTTTGATTTTTAGGCCGATGGCTTGGGTTAGGTTGCCGTTCTCGATGCGGAGGCAATGGTCGTCATCCGGGGGTTAGGGGCGTTGTTTCCGACAGGTATCTGGAAGAGTTGAAGCGTCGCATGAAGTTCCGGCGCGCGCATCCGGGGGCGTTCTTTATTTGCTTGCGGAGGCGCCGTAGCGGCGGTCGCGGCGGGAGAATTCTTCGATGGCTTGGGCGAGATGGTCGGCGGAGAAGTCGGGCCAGTAGACATCGAGAAATACGTATTCGGCGTAGGCCGACTGCCATAGCAGGAAGTTCGAGATGCGCTTTTCGCCGCTGGTGCGGATCACGAGATCGGGGTCGGGAAGGCCGCCTGTGAAGAGAAAGCTTTCGAAAACGTGCTCGTCCACGGCGTCGGGGTTCAGTTTGCCCTCACAGGCGGCTTGGGCCAGATGGCGCGCGGCGCTTGCGATTTCCTGGCGGCCTCCGTAGTTCAGGGCGAGGGTCAGGTTTAGTTTTGTGTTGTCTTTGGTGAGGGTTTCTGCCGCTTCGATCATCTCACCGATATCGGAGGGGAGCTGGGTTCGGTCGCCGATTGTGCGGAGGCGGATGCCTTCCTTGTGCAGGTTTGCCAGTTCGCTGCGCAGATAGTGACGGAGGAGGCCCATCAGCTCGCCGATTTCAGAGGCGGGGCGCCGCCAGTTTTCGGACGAAAAGCTGTAGAGCGTGAGGTACTTCACGCCTTGGTTGCCTGCTGCTTCGAGGGTGCGGCGAACGGCTTCCATTCCGGCGCGGTGGCCCATTGGGCGCGGAAGGCTGCGGGATTTGGCCCAGCGGCCGTTGCCGTCCATGATGATTGCGATGTGGACGGGGATGCGATGGGGCGTGTTGTTTGGGTCGAGGTCCTTCATCGTTAGCTGCGTTCCGGAGTGCGTTTATCGCCGACCCCGCCCCTAACCTCTCCCGCAAGGGGAGGGGAATTTTTTAAAAACCGCGCCGATGTGCGGCGTTTCGCCGGGATGACGATGGCTAAGTTTATTTTCGAGTTACAGTACATTCAGTCGCGCATAGGTCCAATTTCAGAGCGGAAACAGGCCGTCATTGAAAGCGCATCGGCAAGAAACCGAAATGGGATCCCCGCCTTCGCGGGGATGACGAGTGTGTTTTGCTGCTTCAATGCCGCCATAAGAGGCTCTAGACCGTCGTTATTTCTTTTTCCTTGGTGGTGTAGAGGTCGTCGATTTTTTTGACGAACTCGTCGGTCAGCTTCTGGATTTTGTCGTTCATGCCTTTGGTCTCGTCTTCGGAGAGCTTCTCCTTCTTGACGGTGTCCATGCTGTCGCGGCGGATGTTGCGGACGGCGACTTTGGCTTGCTCGGCGTATTTGCCCGCGATTTTCACGAGTTCCAGTCGGCGTTCCTGGCTCAGCTCGGGGAGGGGGACGCGGATGAGCTGGCCGTCGGGTTGCGGGTTGAGGCCTAGGCCTGCTTCGCGGATTGCCTTTTCGACGTTCTTCACAAGGCTGCCGTCCCAGACCTGTACGGTCAGGAGGCGCGGCTCGGGGGCGTTGACGGTGCCGACCTGATTGATCGGTTGCTGCGAACCGTAGGCCTCGACGTGGACGCTATCGAGCAGGTTGACCGATGCGCGGCCTGTGCGCAATCCTTGGAATTCCTTTTTCAGGGCTTCGATTCCGCTATCCATGCGTTGTCTGGCTTGAGTGAGATCCATGTGTGTCCCCTTGTTACTCGATGATGGTGAATTTGCCTTTGCCTTGCATGACTTCGGCAAAAGCTCCGTGGGTGAAGATTGAGAAAACCAGTATCGGGATGTTGCTTTGGCGCGCAAGCGAGATGGCCGAGGTGTCCATGACCTGCAAATCGCGGGCGAGGACGTCGAGGTAGCTCAGCTTGTCGTAGCGCACCGCCGACTTGTCCTTCGCGGGGTCGGCGCTGTAGACGCCGTCAACCTTGGTCGCCTTGAGGAGCGCGTCGCACTGCATTTCGGAGGCGCGAAGCGCTGCCGCACTGTCGGTGGTGAAGAAGGGGTTTCCGGTCCCTGCGGCGAAGATTACGGCACGGCCTTTTTCCATGTGGCGCATGGCGCGGCGGCGGATATAAGGTTCGCAGACAGAGGCCATGGGGATGGCTGAAAGGACGCGGGTGGAGACGCCTGCTTTTTCGAGCGCGTTCTGCATCGCGAGGGCGTTAATGACAGTGGCCAACATGCCCATGTAATCGGCGGTGGCGCGGTCCATTCCGTGGGCGGCTGCGGAGACGCCTCGGAAGATATTCCCGCCTCCGATCACGAGGCAGACTTCGACGCCCATGTCGATGACGGTTTTGATTTCGGTGGCGACGCGCGCGACGATCTCAGGCTCCAAGCCGTAGTCGCGCGAACCCATGAGGGCTTCGCCGGACAGTTTCAAAAGGACGCGTTTGTATCGGGTTTTGCGGGAATGGTTTTTTTCGGTCATGCGATCCTTCTCCGGGACGGGAGACATATTTCTTCGGTTTTTCGGCAGTCGGTATGTTTACACCCTATAGGGCCGTTGGAAAAGGGCTATTGGGAAGGGATTTATGGCGATTCGACGACTTTTGGGGCTGCGCTTCCGAATAGGCAACCTGAGGGCGAGAAACGTTAATTCTTGGTGAAAGTAACTCGTTGGCATAAGTTCTGCGCTTATTAGGAAGGTACTTGAGATGCGTGAGAATGATAAAGGGAAGGGTTGCGAGGACCCGTCGTACCGGAATTATGGGGACGTTATTCAGGTTGACGCTGCTGTTATTAACAAGATCGCACAGATCATTGCCAGGCCGGGTGAGATTTGGGCTCGTGCTTGGGGCGAGGCCCCGCGGCTTGATGGACAAAGGGCAAGAAGCTTCGGGGGGGAGTTTAAGTACTCGTCGCCGGTGAGAGACTTCGAGAAAAGAGTGGGGGTCAAGGGGATTTCACGGCAGTGGAAGATGCCTCGGGGACGGTCTTATGAGGACACCCAGAAGATGATCTATCCGCACATTTGCGCTGTCGTTAACTCGCAGGAACCCGCGTCCGGCTTTATGTCTCAGTTTGCCGTTGTGGCTTTTTTTGACGAGCTTGGGAGGCTTAACCCGGATTTCACGCCTTCGCCGGTTATTGCTCAGAGCCTTGTTTTGCGCGCTCATGCCGTTTATGGGGCTATCAGCCAGTTCAATCTTTCCGATATCAGCCATTATTGTCTTAATCCGGATGCAGAGCCTTCGGTCGATCCGATGGGGTATCCGGTGGGGTTTGTGATGTCTCCGGCGACGGAGCGTAAGGTTCGGGATTATTTCGAAAACGAGTTTTTTGCTTCTTCCCGGCCTTTAGGGACGAGGCGGGCGAGGCGGGAATTGCACTCTTCGGCGGGGTAAAAAAAGCCCCGGCGGGATTATCCGCCGGGGTCGTTAAGGTTAGGAGCTTAGGCTGCCGCCCTGGTGGCGCTTGCGTCCTTGGCCACCGTGGTTCTTATCCTCTTGCGCCTCGCCGGGATTCATAAGGCGGTGGATGGCGCGCCATTTAGCAGCATCACCGGGGGCAAGCAGGTTGACCGCTTTGCCGCTGGCTCCTGCACGCGCGGTGCGGCCTATGCGATGGATGTAATCTTCCGGGCACTGGGGCAAGTCGTAGTTGATGACCAGCTCGATATGCGGAACGTCAAGCCCGCGGGCGGCCAGATCGGTGGCGACGAGAACCTGGAAGCGGCGGTCGCGGTAG
>CAZLIG010000117.1:0-7065 GCA_964559415.1 uncultured Rhodospirillaceae bacterium | reverse complement strand
GATCCTTGTACGGCGTCTCAACCTCCGCCGTTGGCATCCGAAGCTCAAGCGCATGAACGGTAAGCTCCGTCTCGGTTTCAAACCCCGCCGCAAGCGCCGGAAAGCTCTTCACAAATCTCCGCGACATCACGCGATATCCCGAAAGCATATCCTTGAACCTGCTCCCGAAGATCCACGAAACCATGCTGGTCAAAAGCCAGTTCCCAAACCGATGCCCGGTCCTGTAAGCCGCCTCGATGGTCGTCACCCGCGCCCCGTTGACCATATCGAGCGAATCCCTGCAAAGCAGCTCGACCATCTTCGGCGCGGAAGCAGCGTCATAAGTGGCGTCCCCGTCCACAAGCACATAAACGTCAGCCTCGACATCGGCAAACATCCGCCGCACGACATTCCCTTTGCCCTGCAACGGCTCGGTTCTAACGATAGCCCCGGCCTCGCGCGCAATCTGAACCGTCTTGTCGCGGGAGTTGTTGTCGTAAACGTACACGGAAGACCCCGGCAAAGCCTTATGGAAATCGGTCACGACTTTCGCAATGGCCGCTTCTTCATTGTAGCAGGGCACCAGAACGGCGATTCTTTTCATGACTAACTCGCTACTTGGAGACGACAGGACAGAGGCTCAAAGAACTATCATCAAAAAGCCGGTCCGTCACGTGCTGACATTTGTCTTGCACGACTTTAAGGCCAAAAAACGACACGGCATCATTGGCGTTTTTGACCTGCCACGAGGGCACCAAAACCATAAACCGCCCCCCGCCCTGCCGATGTAGCCCCACCCGCTCGTGAATAAGCCTGTTGATTCCCTTATCCTGCTCGGGGCTTGAGAAGTTGCTCTGAACCCTCACCCACTTGATCTCGGGCGGAAAGAGCGGAATGACATGGGAATAAGGCTCCATCGCCGCCATCAAAATCATCAGATTGGAGGTATCCCCCAGCGGCGGAATTTCCGCCTCGACAAACTTATCGAGCCACACCACCCGCCGATGCCAATTCCCCGGCTGAACCGAAGCCGCCGCCACAATCAAAATCCCTGCCGCCACCAGCGCCCGCGTCGCATTCCTGAGCGGCAGCATCCCCACCGAAAGCACAATCAACAACGGCGCAATCATCTCAAGCGGCACCGCATACCTGTAGATCGAAAACATCGCCAGCCAGACAATGTACGCCAGCGAAAACGCCCATAGCAGATACCTCGCCGGATACGTATAAGCGAGCGCATCCGAAGCCGCCCTGTTCCTGCCGAACAGCATCCGCACGATAAGGCTTAAAGGCAGCAACACATAAAGGATGGTAAGCCGCCAATCGCGCCAATCGATCTCTCCCACCCTGAATGCGCTCTTGGCAAACAGGAAAGGCATCACGAAATAGTCGCTCAAGCTATGCGGCGCATATTGCGTATCCCTCGCGCTTGTAAGCGGCGCGAGCGGCGACTGAAAAATATTGTTGAAATACGGGAACAGCGGGCTCCCGAAATGCGTCTGAAGGAAAGTCCCCCACTGCCCGAACGTAACGGCAGTTCCTGCCAAAACCCCGCATCCAAACGCAAAGCTAAGCAAAAAACCTCGCCGCCAGTCCCTCCCCACAAAGAACAGACCACCCGTCAACCCCACGGCATAAACAACCGACGGCAGCTTCAACCCCACCATCATCCCGACAGGCACGCCAAAAGCAAGCGCGACCCCAAACGCCTTCCGAGCCTTCAGCGCAACCAATCTCTCGTGATGCCTCACGATCAGCGCTGCAGAAGCAAAAACGCCAAGGCTTGTAATGTTGTCCCCAAAGGTGGTCCCGATTTGCGCAATCCCCCCGCCCCCAAGCATCCCCAGCGTCGCAAGCGCAAAGCAAACCGCCACCTTCTTCCCCGCCCCCGGAACGATAAGCACCGCATGGGCGACCCCGAACAACAGGATGAAGTTAAGCCCCTGAACAACCCCCAACGCAAACCCCACCGCCTTCGCCGAAAAGTGCGTAGCGATCAAAAAGAACGGCACGTCCATCAAGGGATTGTAGAAATACGGCGTCTGCGACGGCAGCAAATCCTGCTCGTACCGGTTATTCAAAAACGCATAGGCGTTGTAATAATGGTAATTCCTCAAATCCCAGTTCGCGTCCTGCCCGAGCGCCAAAGCCAGAAGCCCGAACAAAAATGGCGCAAGGCATAAAGCCGCCAAAGCAAAACGCCTCGCCTTGTGCCCTTTAGGAGGCAAAAAGTGAGGCGCCTGAAACGTAAACATTCCGGATCGAAGGAAAGAAGGCAGAAAGGACGCAAGGCCCTTTCCGCAAAACAATGACGTCATTTATTGTCCCTGAACTCCCGGGCCTGCCCCTGCGATTGGCTCAACGCCCTCGAGTGCAGCCGAAGCGTCAACAGTGTCGGCCTTGGCCGCCTGAACCTCCCCCACCGGAGCGACAACCGAGCTGGAAGAAGGCCCCGTCGAGATGAATCTGGCCATGTGTCCATGAATGCTCGACTGCAAGTTCTGCGAGAGGTCGCTCATCAAACCGTTAAGCAAGCTC
Organism: uncultured Rhodospirillaceae bacterium; assembly: GCA_964559415.1. Classification (GTDB taxonomy): domain Bacteria; phylum Pseudomonadota; class Alphaproteobacteria; order UBA9219; family UBA9219; genus CAIXLI01. Next base: position 4,548 of record CAZLIG010000117.1, on the reverse strand, counting down.
ATGTAAGCCTCTTGTTTTTCCGCCTCATTCGGGTCTTCCGGCAATGTGATGGCACGGGAAGCCGAAGCCTCTGCAACGGCAAAGCCAACGCCGCCGCTGGCTTCGATGGCGACTTCGGCGCGTGCTACATACTTTGTGGCTTGTTGACGCGTGAACCAGCTATCGATCCCCTCCTTGAGAGGCATCGGCTGCGCGATCAAAGACGCCTTCTTGATCAAAACAATAGCCTGCCCATCCTGCCCTGTCGCTTGAAGGTGATCGACAGCCCAATCCTTGATCGCTTCGGCGATAGTCGGCGAGAACTGATTTGTTTTATATGGCGAATTCATCGGCATCGACCCCGACCGGTCAGCCAAGCTGATCTTTTTGACATCAAGGGCGATTTTCGGACCTGAAGCCTGTTCATAAGCAACTGCAGGTGGGGTCGGGTCAGACGAACAGGCAGCGAGAACCAAGACCAAACCGAGTACGGCAGACGTATATTTCATTGAGATGCTCCAAGAAGAATCGTCGCCATAAGGTAAAGCAGAACGACAGCAGATTAAACATGAATCCACCCCGTTCTTTTGTTTTCCATCAAAACGGCATATTTTTTAACGCCCGCAAAAATCCCGTCTCGACGGCGATGGACCGTATTAACCAAGTCACTAAAATCACTCAAGAAACCATTGCATCAAAATTAAAAACATCTATATACCAAAGGACTGGATCTAGGTTTATCGGCAACGGTTTGTTAACTAAGAACGAAGGGTTCTTTAAGGTATATCTGTTAGATAGTTCACGATGTTCGCCCATTAGGTCAGTTATATGTATATTGGAATCGATCTTGGCACGTCCAACAGCTCCATCGCGGGAATCATCGACGGCAAGGTTCGCGTCTTCCGTCCCGCCGATGGCGGAGAAGTATTACCCTCCATCATTTATTTCGACAAACGCGGGCACCGCCTCTATGGACGCCGCGCACATGATCAAGCCCTTGTAACGCCCGAGAACGTCGCCGCAGGTTTCAAACGCCTGATGGGCACCTCCACCCCAATAGAAATCAAAGGCGTTGAACTAACCCTCACCCCCGAAGAATGCTCCGCCGAAATCATCCGCCAGCTTCTCGGCCAAGCCGCCACCGAAACGAACGGCGAAAAAATCCAGGGCGCGGTCATCACAATCCCCGCAGCCTTCAATCAGATGCAAACCGAAGCCACCCTCCGCGCCGCGAAGATGGCAGGCCTTGAGCGCGTCGACCTTTTGCAGGAACCCATCGCCGCAGCCTTAGCCGCGATGGAAGGCTCCAAGCGCTCCGGACGTTTCCTCATTTACGACTTGGGCGGCGGCACCTTCGACGTCGCGCTCGCGCAAGCCATCGAGGGCGAAGTCAAAATTCTGGCCCACCAAGGCATTAACATGCTTGGCGGCCGCGACTTCGACCGCATGATCGTCAACGAAATCGTCCGTCCGTGGCTGGCCACGACGTTCGACCTCCCCGAAAATTTCCAACGCGACCCAGCCTACCGCCGCCTGATCCGCATCGCGACGCTGGCCGCCGAAAAAGCGAAAATCGACCTCTCCTCTCAAGAGGAAGCCTCGATTCTGGCGTCCGATGAAGAACTCCGCATGACGGACCAGAACGAGATGGAAATGTATCTCGATGTCCCCTTCACGCGGGCGCGCTTCGAGGAAATGATCCGCCCCTCGATCATGCGCACCGTCGATCTGGTCCGCACGGTCTTGAGCGAAAACAACACAAGCAACGACGAAATCGACCGCATCGTCTTCATCGGCGGCCCGAGCCGCATCCCGCTCGTCCGTCAGCTTGTCCCGGCGGAACTCGGCATCGCTGCCGATCTCAAAACCGACCCCATGACGGCAGTGGCCATCGGCGCGGCCTACTACTGCGAAGGCCGCCAGTGGAATTCTGACAACGTCAGCGAACCGAAGCCGACCAAAGCCGAGGCCCCCGTTCCTGAAGAACCGCGCGTAACCTACTCGTACACCGCGCGCACGCCGAACGACAAAACCATCGTAACGGTGCACGTCTCCGGAAATGCGCCTGAAGACCGTCAGGTCAAGCTCGTCACCGATAAATGGGATTCGGGCAACCTTCCCTTGGCCGACAGCCTCACGGTTTTGGTCCCTCTCGACGAAATCAAGGAATACCAGATCAAAGCGCACGTCCTCGACGCAAGCGGAACCATCCTGCCCAAGCATGACCAAACGCTTGTCATCAACAGGCTCGTGGCCTCCACCGGGCAAATCCCCGCTGCGCAAACCATAGCGATCAAAGTGCTGAGCCACGCGCAGGCGCAAGAAAACACGTTGATGCCGATCATCAAGAAGGGCGACATCCTTCCTGCAAACGGCGTTGTGAAGTTTACCGCAGCCCGCCCACTCAAGGCGCGCGAGCCTGGCCACCTGAGCTTCGAGCTTTTCCAGATCGAATACGAAGACCGCATCGATCTAAACCTCTGCATCGGCGTCTTCCGCATCGGCGGCGAAGACCTTCCGGCCGGTTTCTCGATCAAGGAGAACGCGCCCATCTCCTTCGACTGGCGCATGACCGACAGCGGAATCCTTCAGGCCACCGTCACCGTCGAAGGCGAAGACGGCAAACCTCTCGAATTAAAAGCGCCGCGCTTCTATGCCCCCCAAGCGGGCCAAATTTCCTTCGCCGGAGAATCCGGCGCCAAATTCGCCCAAGCCGTCGTCAAGCAAGGCGAAAACGAATGGGGCGACTTGGCTGCGGCTGTCGGTCCCGAAGGCGGCCCGGAAGTCCAGCTTTTGAAAATGCGCATCCAGGAGCAAAACGAAACGCTGCTCGAATCCGCAAGCGACCCCGAAGCCCTGCGCCGCGTCACCGAAGAAGCCCGCTTCATCCGTCAGGACATAGCCCGCATCGGCAAGAAACACAGGGGAGCCATGCTCCAGCGCCGCCTCGGAAAAATGACGGCAGTCTACAACCGCATCGCCCGCGCAAGCGCCAAGAAACCCGAAAACGACCGCTTCGACAACCACACCGGCAAAGTCCAAGAGATTATCGACAAAAACAACATAGCCGCCCTCGACGACGCCGATATGCATATGTCCGAAATGCGCGACCTGTTTTTCGCGATAGCTTGGCGCGACTCCGACTACGTCAAAGCATGGTTCAAGCGCCTAAGCGAAGAGCCCTATCTCTTCCCCGACGGCGAGGAATTCGAAGCGCTGGTCAAGGAAGGCAGCGCCATCGACGTGGCAGCGAATGCCGAAGCCCTCCGCGAAGTCGTCAAGCGAATGCTCTCCGCAAGAATTTCCTTAGGCGCCAGCGACACCGCCACCGAACTAGCCACCATCGTAAAGACGTAAGGCCGCCTACCACCATCGAAAAGACGTAAGGCCGCCTACCACAATCGTCATTCCGGCGAAAGCCGGAATCCAGCGCCGCGCGTCCGCGCGGCATAAATCAGTCCCCCTCCCCTCGCGTGAGGGGTTAGGGAAGGGAGAGTTCCGCCGGAAAGGCGATCTGCTCATAAAGCCCGCCTCCCCCTCGTCATTCCCGCGAAAGCGGGAATCCATCGCGCCGCGTCTGCGGCGTATAAGACTCTCTTTTGGGGTGCTTCACATTCCAAGTGCAACGGTTTAAAAGGCAGAGCATCCCTAGCCGCGCATATCGGAGTACGTTTTCCGCATGAAAGCCCAAAGGCTGGTAGGAAGAAATGCCTGCCGAAATCCCTACGCGATAATATCCGGCAGCAACTCGCTCTCAGTGCGGTTGATCTCATCGCGAATGACAAGCTTCCGCTTCTTCAAGCGTTGAATCTGAATCATGTCGGGATTAGCGCGCTGCGACAAAGCGGTAATCGCGTCGTCGAGATCACGGTGCTCAGCCTTAAGCTGAACCAATAATTCCTGAAGTTTTTCCTGCTCGTTCATATGCCAAAAACCCGATATTCGCGCGATATATAGCAGAAAAAATAAGTTAATGCCACGTTTCTCGTCTCTTGCCGCCCACCTATTGAAAGCATTTGAGCTTTTTTGCCCTCGTTATTCGCACACTTTCAAGTTTGCCCCAGCCCGACCCGACCTCACATTGAGCCATCAGCGCCGCAGGAGAGACAGCCCAGCCTTGTAAATCTGCGGGAGTCAAGGAGACGGAGCCGTCCGCCTGCCGCGCCGAACGTCGGAGGGTTCAATCGCCTCTGGCATCAACCCTTGCCCCGGTTTCTTGCGGTTAAGGCCCATAAGGTAAAGATTCCGGAACTTGAACAATTTGGCAGCCGCCTCCCCGAAACGCTCTGCAACAGCAGGAAGATGGTTATCGATCATATATCTGCAATACGTATCGACCTCCGGCGAGTACTTACCATCGTCAGGCAAGGCATAGGTCATGAGAGGCTCGGGAACGACGACAACTTTGCCGCGATTGATAATGTGTCTGGCAACGAACTCGGCATCCTCGCCATATTTCATGCCGGTAACAAAAGGCCCCGTATTTTTGATTGCATTCTGATGCGCAACGAGAGTGCTCGCATTCCCGAACCAAAGCTTTGCGGAAACGATATCCAATTCGAGATTTTT
>CAZLIG010000116.1:0-7200 GCA_964559415.1 uncultured Rhodospirillaceae bacterium | reverse complement strand
ATTGCCGACTTTACCTTGGCGTTCGCCACGACCATCGGCGGGGTGTTTGTGGGCATCGGGTTTTGGGGCCTGCATATGGGGCTTTCGCAGGGGCTGCTTACCACCCTCGTGGCGGATACAACACCGGGGGATCGGCGCGGAACCGCTTTTGGGCTGTTCAATCTTGTTACGGGCGTCGTGTTGCTTATCGCGAGCGTGCTTGCGGGTTATCTTTGGCAGGCAGGCGGGCCAAAGGCTACGTTTCTTGCAGGCGCGGTATTTACCATTTTGGCGTTTGCGGGGCTTTACTCATCGAGAAGACATGAGGCCTAAAGCCGTATTAGGCTTCGAACGGCTTGTCGGTTAATAGCCATTCCTTCAGCTCCTTTGTGAAGCTGGGGTCTCTGCGGCGTATCCATTCGAGGAGCATTGCGGCGTGTTCTTTTTCTTCGTCCCTATTGTGGATCAGCAGAACCTTTAAATCCTTGTCGTCGCTGGTTTCGATGCGCTGGTTATACCAGTCGATGGCTTCCACTTCTTCTTTAAGGGACTCGAGGGCGCGATGCATGTCGCGGATTTCACCGGAAAGGTCTTCGGTCGGTTCGTGATAGGTCGTCATGATAGGCCTCCTGCCGTTGCATGGGAGGCTGAGTATACACTAATCGAGCGTCTTTCGGTAAAGCTTCATGGCAAGTGCCGTGATTAATATCATAAATATGAACAAGGGCCAGAGGTGAGGCCAAATTTCGACGAAGGGGCTGCCTTTCAGGAGGATGCTTCGGACGATGCGCATAAAGTATGTTACCGGAAGCATATTGCCTAGTACTTGCGCCCATAGCGGCATTCCACGAAACGGAAACATATAGCCGGACAAGAGAATGGACGGCAGAAGGACAGTCATTGAAATTTGCATGGCCTGCATCTGATTTTGCGCAGCGGACGACATGGTGAAGCCCAGCGCAAGATTGCAGATGATGAAGACAACGAGCACGGCGGAAAGAAGCCAGAGGCTTCCAATGATCGGGACATCGAAAAGGAACTTGGCTGCTATAACGATGATGGCCGACTGGACGTAGCCTATGGCCACGTAGGGCAATATCTTTCCGGCCATCACCTCAAACGGCGTGACGGGCATGGACAGAAGATTTTCCATCGTGCCGCGTTCGCGTTCTCGCGTCAGAGCCATAGCGGTCATCATCACGCCTGTCATCGTGAGGACGATGCCCATCAGACCGGGAACGATGTTGTATCGCGAAAAGCCTTCGGGGTTGTAGAGCTTGTGGACTTGAATTTGAAAAGGATCGGGCTTTCCTTTAATGCTTGCCAGAGCGCCCCGGAATTCCTCCCGGATTAATTGGGTCAGGATGCCATTCATTGTACTAAGAGCGGGTGCCGATGCGGTGGGGTCGGTGGCGTCGGCTTCGATGAGCAGCGCAGGCCGTTGGCCTCGGACGATGTCGCGTTCGAAATTCTGCGGGATGGTCACGACAAACTGGACCATTCCTTCCTGCAAAAGGCGGCGAGCTTCTTCCTCGGACCGAACTTCGCGCTCGATGGAAAAGTAGGTTGAGTTTTTCAGGCCTGCAATGAGGCTTCGCGAGAATACGCTGTTATCCTGGGACAATATTGCGGTCGGCATATTTTTCGGATCGGTGTTGATCGCGTAGCCAAACAAAAGAAGCTGCATGATCGGGATGAAGATCATCATCGAGAACGTCGCTTTGTCCCGGCGAAGTTGCTTGAGCTCCTTGATCATCACGGCCCACATGCGTCTTAGCGTGGGAATAGAGGAGAAAAGCATCACCGATCCTCCAAGCGCGACATGAAGTGGATGAAGGCGTCTTCGAGCGACGTTTGGGCCTCGGCGCACTGGAACTCAGGTTTTCCGCAATAGGGGGTCATGGCTATTCTGAGAGCGGCGGCATCGGGACCGCTTACGTGGAGCGTGTTTCCGAATAATGCGCTTGTGGAGACGGCGGGGTTGGATTTTAGCTCATTCATCACCGCGCTTAGATCGCGGCCTTCGACCGTCCATGTGGTGAGACCGGCATGGGCTATCACCTCCTCGACGCTGCCTTCAGTAACCAGTTGGCCGTAGGCGATATAGATGATTGCGTGGCAGCGTTCCGCTTCGTCCATGTAGTGGGTGCTTACGAGAACGGTCAACCCCTTGGCGGCCAGGTCGTGGATTTGGTCCCAGAATTCGCGGCGGGCCTGGGGGTCCACACCGGCGGTCGGCTCGTCGAGGAGGAGAAGCTCGGGTTCGTGCATGATACACGCGGCCAACGCCAACCGCTGCTTCCAGCCCCCGGATAGTTTTCCGGCAAGCTGGGTGCGGCGGGCCGTCAGGTTTAGCTTGTTCAACGCCGCTTCGACGCGTTCATCGGGACGCTCAAGGCCGAACATATCTGCGACAAACTTGAGGTTCTCTTCGATGCTCAGGTCTTCCCAGTAGCTGAATTTCTGGGTCATGTAGCCGGTGCGGCGGCGGATTTGGCCTGACTCCTTACGGACATCGAAGCCGAGGCATCGGCCTTCGCCGGAGTCGGGGGTTATCAGGCCGCACAGCATTCGGATCGTGGTGGTCTTGCCGCTGCCGTTCGGACCGAGAAAGCCGTAAATCTTTCCGCGCGGGACGCGGATGGACACTTTATCCACTACCGTTTTGCCACTGTACTTTTTGGTCAAGTTTTTGACATCGATGGCGTAGTCGGCCTCGGTCATTGATCGTCCCGCACAATGTCGACGGGAAGGCCGGGCCTAAGGACGGGGGCGAACGCCTCAGATTTGGCTTCGACCCGGAACACAAGCTTGTCTCGGGATTCGACGCTGTAAATGACGGGGGGCGTGTATTCGCTCTGAGAGGCTATGTAGCTGATTTTCGCTTTGATCGGTTTTTCGCAGCCATCGCAGGAGATGGTGACGGGAGTTCCCAGAACGAACATCGGAAGATTGGCTTGCGGGACGAAAAAGCGAATTCTGATATTTTCAGGAGGCAACAGGCTTACGACAGGGGAACCGGCGGCGACGTACTCTCCGGGGTGGAAGTATGTGTCTTCAACGCTTCCCGAGGCGGCGGCTTTGGGGGCGCTGTCGACAAGCTGCTTTTTGATCTGGGTTACTTTTTGCGCGGCCATGTTGAGGCCTGCTTTGGCGGTGTCGTAGGCGGCTTTTCGGGCGTCGAAGTCGGAGCGGCTTACCGCATCGTTTGCCAAAAGCTGTTTGGCGCGGCTCAATTCAACGGATGCGTTGGCGAAGGCCGTTTTTGCTTGAACAACTTCAGCCTCAGCAGAACTTAACGATGCGTTCAAGCTTGTTTGATCGAGAGCAAAAAGATCGTCGCCTTGATCTACCTGCTGGCCCCGGCTGACAGAGAGAGTTTGAAGAACGCCTGCCGTTGTGGGCGCGATGTAAAGAAACTCGCCTTCCACGTATCCGTTATAGGCTTTTGGCGCTGGCTTGCAGCCCGCTGCGATCAGGAGGATCAGACAAACGTAGCGTTTCATCGTGCCCTCGATTTGAACCAGTTTTATGCGGGAAGCGCGCCGAGCTTGAGGCCCCATGTCGTTCCCGTCCGGGAGTCTTGGAGCGTTATGCCGAGTTGGTCAAGCTTTTCTCTTATGCCGTCGGCGGCTGCGTAATTCTTGCTCTGCTTCGCGGCGGCGCGTTCAGCGATAAGGGCATGGACTTTTTCCTCGGTCAGCCCAGCTTCTTCGAGGTGTTTCAGGTTCAGGGTTCTGATGAATTCGGCGGGGTTGTCCTGCATCAAGCCCAGTACGGCGTAGGCAGAGGCTACCTCGGCCTTGATCCTTTGGAACGCCGCAGCGACAGCGCCTTTGGGCTGTTTTTTGTCCATGAGCAGGCTGTTTGCATATTTACAGATTTGGAACATGAAGCTTATGGCCAGAGACGAGTTGAAATCGTCGTCCATCGCTTCGGTGAAGCTGGTTTTTATGCCTGTACTAATATCTTCCACCGCCAGCTTTTCGGAGGTCGGCGAATTGGCAGCGAGGAACGCGTCAATGTCGTTCATCGTATTATAGAAGTAGTAGAGGCTTTTTTCGGAAAGCGTGAATTCCTTTTCGCTAATGTCCACGTCGGCGGAATAGTGGCGCGATAGCATCGCGTGGCGGATGACTTCGGGGTGGTATTTCTTTAGAGCTTCCTTGATCGTCAGCGTGTTGCCGAGCGATTTGCTCATTTTTTGGCCGTTCATCGTGACAAGGCCGTTATGGGTCCAGTAGCGCGCGAGCGGTTTTCCGGTGAGGGCCTCGCTTTGCGCAATTTCGTTTTCGTGGTGAGGGAAGATCAGGTCCTTGCCGCCGCCGTGGATGTCCAGAGTTTTGCCGAGGTTCTTGAGCGCCATGGCAGAGCATTCGATATGCCAGCCGGGACGGCCGTTGCCCCAAGGGGATTTCCAGAAAATCTCGCCTTCCTTGGCCGACTTCCATAGAGCGAAGTCTCGCGGGTCGTTCTTGCCTTCTTCGAGGTCTTTTCGGACGCCTTCGAGAAGCTGTTCGGGGTCTTTGCGGGAAAGTTTGCCATAACCAGGGAAGCTCTTGATCGAGAACCAGACGTCGCCCTTTTTCGAGACATAGGCGTGCTTGCTTTTAATCAGTCCTTCAATGAACTCGATAATGTCGGGGATGCAGGCGGAAACCTTTGGCTTGCAGTCGGCATCCTTGACGCTGAGATTTTTTAGGTCTTCTTCGGATTCACGGATTTTTTGTTCGGCGTAGTCGACGGCGTTCACTCCGAGTTTGTTGGCGCGCGCGATAATCTTGTCGTCAACGTCGGTGTAGTTTCGGACATAGGCGACGTTGTAGCCCTTAAATCTCAGATACCTTGAAATCATGTCGTAGGCGATGGCCTGCCGCGCGTGGCCGATGTGGCAGTCGTCATAGACCGTGATGCCGCAGGCATACATCTTGACGTTATTACCTTCGAGAGGAACGAACTCTTCCTTCGTTCTGGTCGCAGAATTGTAGACTTTCATTTTAAGCCCTATGAAAGGTTGGCCCGCGCATAAGTTGTGGGGCGCATAATATACATTAAATTACCATGTTTTCTGTAACAATTTTGTCCAAAGGGACGTCATTTGTACCGACGGGGATGCTTTCGTGCCGCTGGTAGGAACCGGCGAGGCCGATGGTCATTACCGGTTTTATGAGGCGGAGCTTTTTTATCGTCCGGTCGTAATACCCGCCGCCGTAACCTAAACGGTTGCGTTTTTCATCGAAGGCCAAAAGGGGGACGAGAAGGACATCGGGATCGACGTTCTTGGCCGAGGAGGTCGGCTCGAAGATGCCCAGCGGATTGGCTAGAAGCATGTCCCCTTGTTCGTACTCGCGAAAAACGAGGGGCTTTTTCTTTCCGATGATGACGGGAAGCGCGATTTTGTGCCCCTGGAGCCGGAGCGCATCATTCAGCAACGCGGGGTCGAGTTCATCCCGGACAGCACTGTAGCTGCCTATAATGGCACCTTGTGGAAGCTCAATATGGCGCAGAAAGACATCGACCAGCTTTAGTTGATCGTCTTCCTTCCTACTGCTGTAGAAAGCTCTTTTTTGGCGGGCTTCCGCTCTCAGCGCCCGTTTTTGATCTTGTAGGGATATGGGTGATAGCTTGTTCATGGGCATAAGTGGAAGGCACCACATCGACCGGCGGCATGAATTCCTCCGCGGCCTGCATAAGCAGGTGGGCGCCATATACCGAGACCACGGTCACGGCAGGGACAGCTCCCTAGAGGTTCTAATTATCGGCCCCGGGGACATCTAGCCAATCGGGTCACGCAGGAACCTTCCAAAACCTTTTTACGCCCTGCCTATCTGCGACGCAAGCTCTGAAACTCTTTGCTTGAGGTGGTCTACGGCGGCTACGAACAAATCTTCCTGTTTGGTTAATTCTTGAGAGGATTTATTGCGCGCCTCGAGAAGTTTATCAGCGAGAGAAAGGCAGGTTAGCATTAAATGGCGGGGTTCAGTCGCGTTTCCCACCTTGCCGGCAACGGATTCCATTTCCTTCTGGACAAGCTCCACAACCTGCGCGAGGCGCGTTTCTTCGCCCGCGCCGCAGTTGATTTGGTACTCCCTGTTGTAAAGAGTGATTTCCAGCTTAACGGAATTCGCTGCCATAGGGTGCTCCGGTTAGTTGCGCAGGATGCGCTCGACGTGCTCGATGGTGTGGTCGAGGCGCGCTGCGACCTTTTGGGTCGTTGCAAGAATTTCCACTTCGCGTTGGCGGCCCTGCTTAAAGACTTCGTTCTGGCGTCGCAGCGCTTCGCGCCTGTTCGCCGCATCAAATGATATTTTGTCTTCCAACGTGAAGATCGCTTCGTCGAGATCTTCCAATGCCTGCTTAAGCCGTTCCATTTCCGCCTCCGAATCGCTTCTTTGAACCTATAACGATGGACGCAGGGCGTCAACGAGAGCGTTACGATTCGTCACAGAGCTTCCTTATTACATTGGAAGCACTTACCGGACGGTGAACGCTCAACTGCGTTTGGCCAATCCATTCAATGGATCAACCGGGCGGTCGCCTTGCCGCCATTCGAAGTAAAGCTCCGGCTTGGTTCCCGTCTTGACCGGCAAAACGCCTAAAGGCTCTCCGGCATCCACCATCTGGCCCATCTCGGCATCGATCCGGCCGAAGCCGGAGAGGAAGCTATGATAGCCGTTATCGTGTTGCAGAATCATGATGTTTCCGTACCCACGGAAGGGTCCCGCGAAGACGACCTTGCCGGGTTTCGGCGCAACAATGGGCGCACCGGAAGGGCCTGCCAAAGTCAGGCCTTGGCTTACAACTCCATCGGCGTCCTTATCGCCATAGGCCTTGCGCACAGCTCCGGATACGGGCCATTTTAATGCCGCTCCGGAGACGGAGCCGGTTGGTTTTTTGATGCGAGGGGACGAAACCTTCTCCATCAGTTGGCGAAGATCCCGGGCTTCTTCAGCCAATTTGGCAAGGCGACGCGCAATTTCATCTTTTTGCTTCTCGGTCCGACGCAGGAAGCCTTGGCGCGTTGCGATCATCTGATCGAGGTCTTTTTGCTGGCGGTGGAGGTTCGCGCGGGAGGCGGAGACTATTCTTTGATGCGTCTCCAGTTTTGACTGAAGCTCGTAAAGCGCATTCAGATCTCGCGCGGCGTTTTCGGCCTGCTCCTTCAGACGCGGAAGAACGGCCTGGAGAAGGAGGCTGCGGTGGACATGGTCGGTTCGGGCA
>CAZLIG010000115.1:5777-7273 GCA_964559415.1 uncultured Rhodospirillaceae bacterium | reverse complement strand
GTAAGGACGGGGTCGTAGGTTCAATTCCTATCGGCAGCACCAGTTTTTCTTTTATGTTTTCATGGAAAGCAAGGTTTGGGATCAATAAGCTCTTGCTGTAGTTTTTTCTTAAATTCGTATTTACGCTTGTTCAGGAAAAAATAACCCTGCCCCATCATGCGGCACACCCGTTTTATTTCTCTGATTTGTTGGGGGCGACCCACACCCTGTCCTCATATCCCTCAACGGGCTTTATTGTAATCGCCTTTGATCTATAAATATCATACGCAAAGCCCTTGCTTACATCCACGGGGGTTGGTTTTTCGACATTATACCCTGTGTAAAATTTTGCCAATACTGGTGGTACATTTGCACCGCTGGCCTGAAGCGTGATTATATCATTCCCCATATGCCGAAGTGGCTGGTATTTAAAATAATATACATTGTCGTTATCCAGCCCTTCTTCACCTAATTGGAAATACTTTGTTTGTTCAGGGTGTATTGTTACTTTGTTGCCTGAACCGTTAGCATTTTCCAACATTGGCGGCAAAAGCTTAGACGCATTAAAGCCAAGTTCGCTTGGGGTCCCATCAAAAATATAATTTTTTAAACTAACCTCAACGTTTTCTACAGTTACATCAGATATATTTCTTACGCCAATATATACGGGACGCTGAAAATGCGGCCCCAAACTCTCATCAACTGTTTTCACAAGGGTAAGATCAAAAACGAGTTTTGGTTGATCCTGTAATCGCATTTTGGTCGCATATAGGAGCACAAAAATAAATACAACTATAAGTCCTACATAAAGAGCATGGAAAAGGGGCTCACATTTTGTTGCCAGTGGCGAAGACAAAAACGCCCTTACAAAACTAATTTCTGAAAGTTTTTCAAACCAGCCTACATATTCGGCGACAGCAATGGGCACGGCAATCACACCAAGTATGATTGCATCACGAAGGCCCATTGCCTCAAGCACAGTCGCCCATAGGTTTGTAAGACTCATGCCTAGCGCATACCACACTTTTGTAGGTGTATAAAATACCGTCTTTTCTAAACGGCAGCGGGGGCGAATCAGAGAAAAGGACTCAGCCCTATCATCCCTCGCAATGCTTTGAAGAGTCGCACAGAAACCAACTTCCGCCAACTTGTTCGCACTCAATCGAAACGTCCTTTGTCCCCGTTGGTAAGGACGAGGTCGTGTGTTCCAATTCACATCGGCAGCACCATTTCCTAACCCTCCAAACCCGTCGCGTTGACCCGTTAAATATTTTTCAAAAATGGGGATATTTTATTGCGCGCCGCCCTGCTATAACGTCAACTCTCGATTGAGCTGGCAATCAGGGTTTACAGCATGAACATCAAGCAAATTTTATCTTTGGGGATCGTCTCCATTTCTTTGGTTGCGTGCGCCAACTCTCCTTATCCCGATGGAAAATCCCCCGCCGACGTTCCAGCTCACGTCGATGTCATTCGATTGCAGCCCATTGAAGCGTTAGACGGCATGACAAGCCCGG
>CAZLIG010000115.1:0-5767 GCA_964559415.1 uncultured Rhodospirillaceae bacterium | reverse complement strand
CACAGCCCTCGCAAAATGATATAGAGGCCATCGATATCGTCAAAAAAGCTGTTGTCGCGCAGCTAACGAACTATGGCTACAAAATCGTCGAGAACGATGAAAAAGCCGATTTGGCTCTGAAGTACTACGTGGATTATGTTCCCGAATATGGAATTTTGGTGAACCGCGCAGCCATTGTCTCGGCTTACACGCTCACCCCTGACGGCCAAATCCTGTATAGGCAACTCGAAATCGACGCCAACAGAAACGGGCTTGTTGGCGGCCTGGTTAACGCCTTGTTCTCCTCCCGCGACAGTATGCTCATAAACGTAGCGTCGACCGTCACAATCAAAACCGTGGATGAATTACGAAAAGGCACAAAGGACAACGTGCCTGTCAAATCTGCATCAAACTAAGGATATTACTATGCGCAAACGCATCTCATCGACCCTCGTCCTTCTGGCCGTTCTTAGCTCTGTAGCCGGATGCCGGAGCTATTCCCCTAACGAATATAACCCCGGCGGAATGCAGCAAGCCAACAAAGTCGACCGCGCTGTTGTGCAGAGCTACCGGGAAATCGACGTTGAAGATCCCTCGCTAGGCCTTGGCACAGGCGCAGGCGCGGCTGCCGGCGGCATTGCCGGGTCGCAAATCGGTCAGGGAAGCGGAAATGCCGCTGCCGTCTTGGGGGGAGTACTAATCGGAGGCGGACTCGGATACCTGATCGACCGCGAAGCCAACGCGACCAAGGCGTTCGAATATATTCTCGAAAAGAAGGACGGAGACCTGATAACTCTGGCGCAAAAGGAAGACGTTCCGCTTGCCATCGGCTCGCGGGTATTCATCCTCTATGGAACCAAGGCGCGTATCATTCCTGACACCACTCCTGAACCGGCAACCCCAGTAGCGCCAAAGACGAAAGCAAAATAAATTTTTTCGCCTGCCTGCTGCGGAACGCGCAAAAACGGATATGCAGAAAGCCGTCCTGCACAATCCGCTTGCCAAAACAAGGGCCCTGCGAGCAAAGTCTCCCCGCTTGCGACCGTTAAAAAGGCACTAAGGATGGCGAAATATCTTTGTTTTGCGCTGTTAGCTATCTTGGCTTGCCCCGCCAAAGCTACCGAGATGGACTGTCAGGCACTCCCCGATCCGGAGATCATCATCTCCCCCTCCTACGAGGAACCCCGTTTTGACCACTCGATGCCGATGAGCGCGCTGAAAGCCGCCAGCTTGTCGCAAGAAGCGCTGACCGATGATCAAAGAGCCTTCCGTGAAAATTCCAGAATGCGCGTCGGCGGACTAACGGCCCAGAGGCCATCCGTAAAAAATTCGATCACAATCAATCTGCGCACCGACTCTCACGGAACAGCGTGCGCACAAATAACAAAAATAAAGGTCGATGTCGCCATCACGAATTCGATTGTTCACGTTGCAAAAGAGTTTCCGGAAGCCTCGTGCAGCTATCAGGTTGTCCTGGGGCATGAGTTGAAGCACGTCGAAATGGCACGGCGTTTTCTGTATGAAGTCTTGCCTGTTGCAAAAGACTACGTCCGCCATTTTGTTGCGCGCTACGGCGCGGTGCGGGTGGAGAGCGACCCGTCGGGCGAAAAGGCAAAGGAAATCGTCACATGGAGCCTAAATCAGTACCTGAACGGATACACCTCGGACCTCTTGAAAACTTTTGCCTCGCAATCCGCCCGCATCGACACGCCTGAAGAATACCGGCGCGTGTCAGAAAGCTGCAACGGAGAGACACAGCGGGTCTTTAACTCCGTTTATGGCAATCCTAGATAAACGGATCCCAAGCCCATTGTAGGAGCGCTTGGCGCTGCCGTGGACGGCAGGAAAGAACCTTCGGAGGACAATTCGCCCTAATCTGGCCTTGGTGTCGCGCAAACGCCCGCCACCGCTTGATTTGGAGATCATCCACCGCAGGCAAGCGCCGCCCTATGTAATAGCGGCAATACCACTGAAACCACCCCCGAGGGTCCGGCCCGATAATCCATCCCCGCCTCCGCCATTCCTGCAAGGATAACCTGCTTTTCAGTTGGAAGTAATTAAGCCTTGGATCGGCAATCGCGCTCGTTTTGGCTTTCGTAAACCAGTCGTCAGGAAATTCTCCTCGGCAGTCATTGCAATACTTGCCTTCGAAAACGCCCAGAGCCAGCATCTCCTTGGGCGTAAAGGCAGGCGCGAACCCGTTATCATAGTCCATGCCCATCGGCGCGGTCAGAAGATATGCGTATCCGGTTTGCATACGGTCGTTAACATAGACCTTTTTGCCTTTATGATAAGGCATGGCATCGCCTTTGCGTTCTGATGACGAGGCTTCCATTTATATACATAAGGCAACAAATTGCCTTTCAGGCATTTTCGTTCAGAGTGCTATAAAACTCAAGACATGGCAAAAACATTGGGAAAATTTTTGGTAGTCTTTTTGGCCGCCTATAGCTGGTGCGGTTGCGCCTCGGCTTATGACTGCCCCCCTTATGCTGAACCCCGGATAATCATCACGCCATATTTCAACGGACCGGCGTTTGACAACTCGTTATCGATGCGAGAGCTAAAACTTTCGGCCATGAACGATGGAATAATGACCGAAGAGCAGGCTGCTTTAAGGACAAAAGAACACGCGCGCGTTGGCGGGTTAACCGTCCAAAAACCAACCGTCTCCAATGTTGCCAAGATTAAGACGAGGCGTCTGCCCGACAACAGCATTTGCGCACAGGTTGCAGAATTGAGACTGAGCTTAAAAGTTCGGCATCCAATCGTGTATATCGCGCGGGAATTTCCGGTTAATTCGTGCAGCTATAATGCCGTACTTCAACATGAAATGAAGCACGTGGCTGCCGCTCGCAGCTTTTTAAACGCCTTCCCTTCCATTGCTGAGCAACATCTGGGGGAATTCCTGCGCCGCCTAAGCGTTATTCATGCCGGAAAAAGCCTGACGGACGGAAACGTACAGCAAGCGATCGAGCAAAAGCTAAAAATATATTTGAGCAGCTTCGAAACCGAGCTGCTAGGCGCGTTAAGCCTCATGGAAAGCCGCATTGACAGTCCCGAAGAATACGAGCGCATCTCGACAAGCTGCGGGGGAGAGACACAAGCGATCTTCGATGCAGCTGCTGACTAAGCACTGCCGACGCAAATTAGCGCCCAATCGGGGTAAGTGGTTTTTTTCGCTACTTTTCGGATAGGAATTCAATGAATTTTGATGGGGACTTGCAGGCAAAAACGTAGGAGACTTTCGATATCTCTCGGGTTCGCTCAAGGAGGCTATCCCATGTCTTCACGGCCTTCTCTCCTCGATAAATCCTCTCTTTTCGATAAAGTAGATGTGTCTCGAATGCCGCGCCAAGAGCTTTATGCGCTTGTTTGCAATTGGCTTTGGGAAAGCCCCTCGCAATACACGCCAACGAAAGACGAGGCGTTGAAATTGCTTCGCGGAATTCAGCGGCGCAAGGATGTGGATCGCTGTGCGAACGTGCTGGATCTCTGCAGGGACTTCCTGGATTTCCCTGAGGAAATCGCTCCCCCCGCGCGCAAGAGGGCTGCACTCTAAAGCTTACTGCTCTCTTAACTCATTGAGTGTCTGAAGCACGCCGTTCGGATCGATCTCGTACTGCTGAAGCGCAAAGCCTGAGAGACCGATGGCGATTTCGCGTTCGGCGAAAACAGCCAGCTTGATGCCCATGCGTGCAACTTGCCGCGCCTCTGCCTCCTCGTGAACGCGAACCGCAATCTTGATATCCGGATTGAGAAGTTTGGCCAACGCAATCGCTTGCCGTGCCTGTGAGGCTTGAGGGGTTGCAACGATAAGAAGCTTTGCGGTCTCCGGGTGAGCGGCAGCGAGCACAAGCTCTCGCGTGGCGTCTCCAAAGATAACCGGAATGCCCGCGCGATGAAGCTTTTCCATCAGGCGGCGGTCGGACTCGATTGTGATGCAGGGAATATTGTTTTTTGCCAGCGCCTGCGCCACCCGTTGGCCGACGCGGCCATGACCGACAAGTATGACATGGCCGGTGGGCGACTTAAGCGTCTCCGGAAATACCGCGATCTCGCCGTGCTTTTGCCAGCGCAGAATGATTTCGGATTCCGAAACCCAATTGCCCAACCACTGGAAAAGCCTCAATATAGAGGGATTTAGCACGATACTGATAAGCGCGACGGCAACAATGAGATCGCTCTCACCGCGCGATAGGATGCCCCATTTGACCCCCATTTGGCTTAAAATAAAGGAGAGTTCGCCAACCTGTGAAAAAATTCCGCCCACAAGCGCCGCTGCCGCCGGCGGCGCGTGCATGAGAATAAGCGTCACGAAAGTGACAAAGCCCATGCCGATGACCAGCGCGCCATAAAGCGCCGCGATTTCAGCAGGCATTTGGACCAGACTGGCCGGATCGAAAAGCATCCCGGCGGAGACGAAAAACAAAATGGAAAAAATTTGCTGCATCGAGAGCGCTTCGGCAGCCGCATAGTGATTGAGATCCGTTTCGCCAATCACAACGCCCGCAAAAAAGGCCCCAAGAGCAATTGAGACGCCGAACAAAACCGAAGACCCGTAGGCGATGCCAAGCGCGATAACGATAACGGCCAACGTAAACAACTCGCGCGAGCCCGCGCGCGCAACGAACCCAAGCATTCTCGGGATGTATTCGCGCGCGCCGAAAAGCATGACGACCGCAAACCCGCCGATTTGGAGCACCATCTTTCCGGAATTTGAAATGATTAGCCCGATATCTGTGTGCTGCCCGACAAACGACGGCACAATGACCATTCCCAGAACAACAGCCATATCTTGAACCACAAGCCAACCGACAGCAACGCGGCCCGCAAAAGTCGCAAAATGTTGCCTCTCGCCAAGCGTATGTGACGAGATAGCCGTACTCGCCACGGATAGCGAAAGAGCGGTGACCACCGACGCATCAATTCCCGCCCCGAACGCATAATGCGCGATAACAAAACCAAGGGCGCCGCTAACGACCATCTGGATAACCGCGCCGCGAAGAACGATATGGCGCACCGCTAAAAGATCCTTGAACGAAAAGTGGAGTCCGACGTTAAACAAAAGAAGGGCAACGCCGATATCAGCAAGTCCGGAAGCGACGCTTTGATCCGAAACGAGTCCCGTCACCGCCGGGCCAATAAGGATCCCCGCGACGAGATATCCGAGCATCGGCGTCAACTTAAGGACGCGCGCCGCCAATCCGCCTGCGAACGCGGCAACAAGGCTAATAACGAGTGTAGGCAAAAGACCGCTTGGCTGAAAATCCATGGTACACCGGAGAGAAGCGTAAGGACGCTTGAGTCTTAACGGAAGCCACGGACTTAACAAGCCTTTTAGTGTCCGGCACTTTATGCGTATCCGGCCTTCGCAAGACTCTTCAAAGCCTCATCCACCGCATCGCACGCAGGTTTTGTTGCCTCGCACAAAGGCAGACGCAGTTCGTTAGCCGCCTCCAATTGTTGGGATTGAGGTCGTACCGCTTTGTGATTTGCGGGTGCCAAACGGCATCGCCGCAGTCCTGCTGCGGTACTATCGCTTTATGGAAAGGGGATATTGCGTTGAGATACTCCACCGCGCCGACACGCAGTCGAAAAGTCGAGCGGCAAGGCGGTATCGTTAGTCATAAGCACCGCATAAGTTATCGATGCGATAATCACACATAACAGCTGATTTCATGCATTTTATCAACGCAGGTTCACTCTTTTCGATACCTGCCCAAAAAACGCACATTTCTTCTCGGTGCTCGGTCTCCCGATAAGCCGACAATCATGATACCATCCG
>CAZLIG010000114.1:3925-7399 GCA_964559415.1 uncultured Rhodospirillaceae bacterium | reverse complement strand
TTTCTTTTTTGATGCGGTAGAACATATCGAAGACGCGTTCGCGTTCGGACTCGGGGATGCCGATGCCGCGATCCGTTATGGCTATGCGGATGAGGTCGCTTTCGAGGCTGACCTCGATCTTGAGGGGCTGGTCGGGGAGCGAATACGAGCAGGCGTTTTCGAGGACGTTGACGAAAACGCGGCGAAGTGCGGAAGGGTCGGCGTCGATGAGCGGGAGGTTTTCGGGACAATCGAGGATGACTTCGCGTTCCTTGAGGTTTCGGTAGAGGCGCGCCATCGCCAGTTCGATAACATCATGGATGCTTGTGGGCGTGCGGCGGAGGCGCAAATTGCCGGCCACGAGTTCCGTCATGTCGAGGAAGTTCTCGATGAAGCGATCGAGGCGGTCCGATTCCTGTTCGATGTGGGCTACCAGTGCGTGGCGATCCTCGGGGGGGAAGGCTTCCCAATGGCTGCTCAGGTTCCTTGCCGACAGGATGATGTTATCCAGCGGTTCGCGCATATCGCGGCTCACGGACGACAACAGGCTTGTGCGCAGCTTTTCCATTTCCGTCTGGAGGCGCGCCTGTTCGATGTCGGTGACGAGTTTGGTGCGCTCGATGGCTGCGGCGGATTGGTAGCTTAGGCCGACAAGGAAGTTGTTCTGGGCGGCGGTGAGAGCGCTGCCGTCCTGGACTTGGACGGCGATGACTCCCAACACGTTGGCTCCGGCTTGGAGGGGGATGCCGTAGAACGGCGCTCCGGGGAGCGTGTCGGAATGGAAACCCGCAGGCTTGCGGTGGCGGAAGACCCAATCCATCGCGGCGCTTGAGGCTGTGTCGAGGGAAAGGTCTGCGGGGACGGACGCAACGACGGCGAGATTTTCATGTCGCGGCATCAGGACGGCTACGTGAGCGCCGAGCGTTGCGCCTACGCGGCGAACGATGGTTTGGGCTACGTCGTCGGTGGTGGCTGCCGCCGCTATGCTCTTGGTGAAGTCGTAAAGGGACTGGATGCGTTCGGCATACCGGCGCGTGGCCTCGATTTGGATGTGGATGCGGTTGCACAGGAGGCTGATCGTGCCGCCGGTTATCAGAAAGAAGAGGATGAGAAAGGCGTCATCTTCGCGCTCGGGGAGGAGGCTGGCGTTCGGTCCCACCAACAAAACGTCGAGCGCAGCGCCCGAGACAAGGGTGGCGAAAAGCGCAAGGGTCAGATCGTTTTCGAGGGCTACGAGGAGGACCGCGACGATGAAAAAGAAAAGCAGCAAAAAGGGGGGCGTGAAAGACGACGCCATCATGGCGACAAGGCTGGCGGCGAACAAGATGAAAGAGGTTTTGCCCAACGCTTTCAGGCTAAGGTCGGGCGGCTGGTTTTCGAAGGCTTTGGCTTTTGGTTCGGTTGTCCTTGTTCCGCTCTCCATGTCGTTCATGAGAAGGATGTCGAAACCTTCGCCGCTCTGGATAACCTCTGCCGAGACGGACGGCCACATCAGGCGCGACCAGATCGATCGCCTCGATTTTCCGAGGACGATTGTGTAGACATTTCGCTCGCGGGCGATGCGCAGGATTTCGGCTGCGGGGTTTTCGGAACTGACCGTCAGGGCTTCGGCGCCGAGAGTTTCGGCCATTGCCAATGCTTCGGACACATCCGAGCGCTCTTTTTCGGAAAGCTGCGCTCGACGGCTGGTTTCGACATAAAGAACGAGCCATGAAGCTTGGCGGCGTTCGGCGGTGCGGCGGGCCGCGCGGACGAGGAAAGCGGCTTGGCCGTCGTCGGCGATGCAGACCAGCACGCGATTGCTTGTGGGCCACGGCCCCGAGATGGCGTGCCGGCGCATCAGGCTTGCCATTTGCTCGTCGACGCGCTCTGCCGCTTGCCGGAGGGCGAGTTCGCGCAAAGCCGTGAGGTTGCCTGGGGTGAAGAAGCGATTGACCGCCAATCGGGCTTGCTCGGGGATGTAGACTTTGCCTTCTTTGAGGCGTTGGAGGAGTTCGTCGGGCGGGAGGTCGATCAGCTCGATGGCGTTGGCCATTTGGACGAGGCTGTCGGGGATGGTTTCGCGGACTTTGACGCCTGTAATGCGCGCGACAATGTCGTTCAGGCTTTCGATGTGCTGGACGTTGAGGGTGGTGTAGACGTCGATCCCGGCTTCGAGGATTTCCTGAACGTCTTGGCAGCGCTTGGTATGGCGCGCGCCGGGGATGTTGGTATGGGCGAGTTCGTCGATGAGGACTAGCTTGGGCTTGCGCTTCAGGATCGCATCGATGTCCATTTCCTCGAACGTCAGGCCGCGATAGGCGATTTTATGGCGGGGGAGGACTTCGATGCCTTCGGACAAGGCTTGCGTTTCGCTCCGCTGGTGGGTTTCGACGATGCCGATGACGGTGTCTATGCCTTCGGCGATGCGAGCCTTTGCCGCGCCCAGCATGGCGTAGGTTTTGCCTACGCCCGGGGCCGCGCCCAGAAATATCTTCAGCTTGCCGTTGCGTTCGGTCTTCGCTTCCTTGAGAAGGACTTCGGGGGAGGGGCGGTTGTCGTCGTCGGTCATGGTGCGGGCGGTTCAGGCGGAGGGGGTTCGGGTTCCATCTGGTCTAAGGCCCTATTTATTTGCAGAACGTTAACGCGGTTCTCGCCAAGGATTCCGAAGGTTCTCGGGGTGATGTTGGCATCGATCAGGTTTTCGATTTTCGGGAGGAGGATGTTGCGGACTTGGGCTATGCGGGGAGCTTGGAATTTGGCGGCGGCTACGGAAATGTCCGGGTCGAGGCCGCTGGCGGAGGAGGTTACCAGGTCAACCGGGATCGGGCGGGTGTCGCCGGAGTTTCGGATTGCATCCACGCGGTTCTGGACTGCGTTCAAGAGTTTTTTTGAGGTGGGGGCGAGGTTGCTTCCGGATGAGCGGGTGGCGTCGTAGCCTGCGCCTGCGGCGGGGGGGCGGGAGTGGAAGTACTCCTCGCTCTCGAAACTTTGGCCGATGAGCTTGGAGCCGATGATTTTGCCGTTCTCTTCGATGAGGCT
Source organism: uncultured Rhodospirillaceae bacterium (assembly GCA_964559415.1). GTDB lineage: Bacteria > Pseudomonadota > Alphaproteobacteria > UBA9219 > UBA9219 > CAIXLI01. Next base: position 4,399 of record CAZLIG010000114.1, on the reverse strand, counting down.
GCCGTTGGCTTGATGAGGGAAAAGGCGTTGGCCTGTTTTGGTCATTGCCAAGGGGTAGGCGATTCCTGTGAGGAGCGTCAGGAAAAGGACGAGGGCTAGGCTGGCGCGGAGTTCTTGGAACATGGATCAGGTGCTTTGGGAGGTTGAGGGGGAGGATGTTGGATATTGATGAGTCTCAGACGTGCGGCGCTGGATCCCGGCTTTTGGCGGGATGACGATTGTGTTTTTGGGGTGGTCCTTTGTTAAATGGAAATATTGGGATTGCGGGGAGACCACCTCACCCTCCCATCGCGTGGCGATGGGGCCCTCCCTCTCCCCCACTTCGTGGCGGAGAGGGTGGTTGCGTTTGGAGGAGCGGGGGTGGATTTCGGCTTTTGGCGGGATGACGATTGTTTTTTTGGAGGGGGTGCTTGTTAAAGGGAAATATTGGGATTGCGGGGAGACCACCTCACCCTCCCATCGCGTGGCGATGGG
>CAZLIG010000114.1:838-3825 GCA_964559415.1 uncultured Rhodospirillaceae bacterium | reverse complement strand
GCCCTCCCTCTCCCCCACTTTGTGGCGGAGAGGGTTTTTTAGATGCTGTGCGGATGAGCGGCGGGAATGCAACATGGACAGTTACATCAGGGTGGAGACGATTAGGTCGATGATCTTGATGCCTATGAAGGGGACGATCAGGCCGCCTAGGCCGTATAGGAGGAGGTTTCGGCTTAGGACTTTGGTGGAGGGGCCGGGCATGAAGCGGGTGCCTCGGAGGGCCAAGGGGACCAGAGCTACCAAGATGAGCGCGTTGAAGATGATGGCGGAGAGAATTGCGCTTTGGGGGCTGGCGAGGCCCATGACGTTGAGCGCTTCCATCTCGGGGTAGATGCTGACAAAGAGCGCGGGGAGGATGGCGAAGTATTTCGCGACGTCGTTGGCGAGCGAGAAGGTTGTCAGCGTGCCTCGGCTCATGAGGAGTTGCTTGCCGATCATGACGATTTCGATCAGCTTGGTCGGGTCGCTGTCGAGGTCGATCATGTTCCCCGCTTCGCGCGCGGCCATGGTGCCGGTGTTCATTGCCACGCCGACGTCGGCTTGGGCGAGGGCGGGGGCGTCGTTGGAGCCGTCGCCGCACATGGCGACAAGCTTGCCTTCCGCTTGCTCGCTGCGGATCAATTCCAGCTTTTTCTCAGGAGACGCTTCGGCGAGGAAGTCGTCGACGCCTGCCTCCGCCGAGATGGCGGCGGCGGTGATGGGGTTATCGCCGGTTATCATTACCGTGCGGATGCCCATTTTTCGGAGCAGGGCGAAGCGGTCGTGGATGCCGGGCTTGACGATATCCTTGAGGTGGATCACGCCCAGAAGGCGCTTGTCGCGGCAAACGAGGAGGGGGGTGCCTCCGGTTTTGGCGACGCGCTGGACGAGGGCTTTGGCTTCCCGGCTTCCTGCGTCTCCACAGAGCGCGAAGATGGAGTCGGGCGCGCCTTTGCGGATCGAGACTTGGGCGATGTCCACGCCGCTCATGCGGTTCTGGGCGTTGAAGGGGATAAAGGTCATCTGATAGCGCGAGGCGATGCTTGCGCTCAGGCCGAATTTGTCTTCGGCCAGACGCACGATGGATTTGCCTTCGGGGGTGTCGTCGGAGAGGGACGAGAGGAGGCAGGCTTCGGCGAGCTGGATTTCACGCACGCCGTTCACGGGCAGGAACTCGCTTGCCATGCGGTTGCCGAAGGTGATGGTTCCGGTTTTGTCGAGGAGGAGCGTGTCGATATCGCCTGCGGCTTCGACGGCGCGGCCCGATTTGGCGATGACGTTGAACATCACCAAGCGGTCCATGCCCGCGATGCCGATGGCGGAGAGCAGGCCGCCTATGGTGGTTGGGATCAACGCGACGAAGAGAGCTATCAGGTAGATGACCGGCAGAAGCTTGCCGCTGTAGGCGGCGAAGCCTTCGAGCGTTACGCAGACAATCAGGAAGATCAGCGTTAGGCCGACGAGGAGGATGTTCAGGGCTATTTCGTTCGGGGTCTTTTGGCGCTTGGAGCCTTCGACGAGGCCGATCATGCGGTCGAGGAAGGTTTCGCCGGGGCTGGTGCGGATTTCGACCACGATCTTGTCGGAGAGGACGCGCGTGCCTCCGGTGACGGCGGAGCGGTCGCTGCCGGATTCGCGGATGACCGGGGCGGACTCGCCGGTAATTGTCGATTCATCGACGGTGGCAATTCCTTTGATAATCTCACCATCGCCCGGGATGATGTCTCCGGCTTCGACGAGGACGAGGTTGCCGACTTCGAGAGCGCTGGCGGGAATGAGTTCGATCGAGGTCGAACTCGCGTTTTTGATCCGCTTGGCCATCGTTTCGGTTTTGGTTTTGCGCAGGCTGTCGGCTTGCGCTTTGCCGCGACCTTCCGCAACGGCTTCGGCGAACGTTCCGAAGAAGACCGTTAGCCAGAGCCAGAGCGTAATCTGGATATCGACGGCGGAGGGGGCGCCTGAAAGCGCATCGTGTATCGCGATGAGGGTTGCCAACAGGCTCGCGATGCCGACCGTGAACATGATCGGATTTTGGATGAGGAGCGACGGCTTTAACTTTTTGATCGCTCCACGCGTTGCGATTGCCAGCAGCGTGGGGTTGATGAGCGAGAAGCGGATTCTTCTTTTGGCTTTTTTGGACATGGGCGGGTTTAGTGTTTGAAGAGCATGAGGTGTTCCGCGATGGGACCCAAGGCGATGGCGGGGAAGTAGACGAGGCCGCCGAAGAGGACGATCAGCAGGATTAGAAGGGTGATGAACAGGGGGGTGTCGGTGGGGATGGTGCCGAGGGTTTTGGGGACTATTTTCTTGGCTGCGAGAGAGCCGGCGATGGCGACGGTTGGAATGATGACGCCGAAGCGGCCTACGAGGATGACGAAGCCCAGAATAAGATTTTGATAGGTTGTGTTCGCGTTAAATCCGTTGAAGGCGGTGCCGTTGTTTCCGGCGCTGGAGGCGTAGCCGTAGAGCGCTTGCATGAGGCCGTGGGGGCCTTCGGCGGTTATGGAGGCGGCTCCTGCGGGGATGAGAAGGCTTAGCATTCCGAGGCAGAGCGTGAGGACCGGGACGGCCAGCATGACGAGGCCTGCGAGTTTGATCTCGTGCGCTTCGATTTTTTTGCCCAAGTATTCGGGGGTGCGGCCCACGGAAAGGCCCGCGATGAAGACGGTGATCATGCCGTAGATCAGGAAGCCGTAGCGTCCGTACCCGACGCCGCCGTATATGACTTCGCCGAACAGCATATTGAGCAGCGGGGGGACGGCTCCGAGGGGCATATAGCTGTCGAGGCTTGAGATGACGGAGCCTTGGGTCGTTGAGGTTGTCAGGATCGACCACATCGCGGAATTGAAGATGCCGAAGCGGACTTCCTTGCCTTCCATGTTGCCGCCGGAATTTATATCGGTGATGTTCTGGTCGATATTGAGGCTTTGGAGGACGGGGTGCGGCATTTGTTCGAAATAGAACGTCGCGACCACGAAGAGCATGAAGAGGATTGTCATGCCTATGAA